>DAICYU010000684.1 GCA_027311485.1 Acetobacteraceae bacterium | reverse complement strand
GCGGTCGTTGGCGTTGGTGATCTTGCGGCTGATGCCGCCACCGCGCGGTGTGTTGGGCATGAGTACGCAATAGCGGCCGGCGAGGGACAGGTAAGTCGTGAGGGCGGCACCCTTGGTGCCGCGTTCTTCCTTGACCACCTGCACCAGCATGATCTGGCGGCGGCGGATGACTTCCTGGATCTTGTAGTTGCGCAGGAAGCGCGGCGGGATCCGGCGCTCACGATGGTCGTCGCCGCCGTCACCATCATGGCCGCCGATGGTTTCCGGCGGTGGCAGCATCTCGATCGACTCGTGGTTCAGGTCGTACGGCTCGGATTCGTCGCTGTCCTCCTCCTCGGCCACGACGCGATCGACCGGGATCGCCAGTGCCTGTGCCGTGGGTTCCGGGGTGGTCGTCAGTGACGGGGTGGCGGCGACGGCCCATGCCTCGGCTGCCGGCGACGCCGATGGGTCGGCTTCGCCCAGGCCTGCCGGCTCCGGTGTGCCTGCCGGCTCCCGCATGCTGGGTGGCGCGGCCTTGTCCGCTGATCCGGGTAGGGCGGCCGATCCGGATTCGGTCAGCCGGGGCGTGGCGGGGTTGGCCCATGCCTCGGGTCCGGCCGGCACCGGCTTTGCCGGCTCAGGCCCGCGTTCGACCGCCTGGGCCAGCGCGATTTCGAGATCGTCCTCTTCGTCCTCACGCCGGGCTTCCTCGGCCTGCATGTCCAGCAGGCGCTGACGGTCGGCGACCGGGATCTGATAATAGTCGGGGTGGATTTCGCTGAAGGCCAGGAAGCCGTGGCGGTTGCCGCCATATTCCACGAAGGCCGCCTGAAGGCTGGGTTCGACCCTGACCACCTTGGCCAGATAGATGTTACCCTTGAGCTGCCGTTTGGTCGATGTCTCGACGTCGAAATCTTCGAGGCGGCTACCGTCCAGCACCACCACGCGGGTCTCTTCCGCGTGCGTGGCGTCGATCAGCATGCGTTTCGTCATTTAGTCCTGAACTCCGGTACGCCGGATGCGCGCGCGGACCAGCCCGGGTCGGGGTCACGGTCGGCGGCCGGCTTGAAAGGCTTGCGGGAAGAGGCCCGCCCGAAGCTTCAGGACAATGAAGCGGATTAATACCAGCCGACGCGCCGCCACCCGGAAAACCGGGTGAAAGTCCAAATCCGGACAGGCTTCGCGCGACGTGGTCCATCAAATCCCTGGCGCTCGGACGGCGCGTTCGTCGGAACGCAGCCCCGTGTGAAAGTCGATACTGACGCTGCCCAGTCACGGACAGGTCCCGGCGCGCCTCAAGTCCAACCAGGCGGGCGCGACGCGGTCGGCGACGGGACCAGGGCGAGATAGATCCGTCCTCTGCCCACACCGGCTCCGACCAGGTGGCTGCGGGATCACATTTCGCCGGAACGGCCCAGGGAATCGCGGCAACCCGCCATTCCCGGTGACATCACCGGAGTAGCGAAACCATGAAGCAATCCGGGCAATACCGCAAGCGGATCGTGCGGTGCGCCATGAACTCACCTTAATCAATATCCAAGCTGCCAATCATAATCCAGTGTGTTAATAAGTGCGCCAATGGACTCCCGTTCGCCCTTCAAGCGCCGCCTTCTGCTGGGCCGTTTCGCGGCGGGCGCGCCAGTGTTTGGCACATTCCTGCTGCCGGCCGGCCTGCATGCCGCGATGGCCCGTTCGCATCCGGACAAACACCATCCGGACAAACACCATTCGGGCGAACACCATAAGCAGGGTCGGGCCAGGGCCCATGCCGCCGAACCCGCGAAGCCGGTGCCGCTGGTCATGCTCGATCCGGGGCACGGCGGTAAGGACCCGGGCGCAATCGGCGTCTCCGGCACCTATGAAAAGCATGTGTCCCTTCTGACCGCGCTGGAACTCAAGCGCCAGCTGGAAGCGGGGGGGCGCTATCGTGTCGAGCTGACCCGCGCGCACGACGTGTTCATTCCGCTGGAAGGAAGGGTGGAGGCGGCGCAGCGGCATCGCGCGGCGTTGTTCGTATCGATGCATGCCGATGCGCTGTCCGACCATTCGGTGCGGGGCGCATCCGTCTATACGCTCGCGCCGACGGCATCCGATACCCTGACGGCGGCGCTGGCGCGGCGGGAGAATGGCGCCGATCATCCCGGCCGGCATCATCGGCATGGCGCATCGCCCGCGGTGCAGGAAATCCTGGCGAATCTGGTGCGGGCGCAGACCCGGTCCGAATCGCTGCGCCTGGCCCGTGGTCTGGTGGAGAGCCTGGACCGGGACCTGCCGATGCTGCCCAACCCAGAGCGGTCCGCCGGATTCACCGTGCTGAAAGCCGCCGCCATTCCAAGCGTGCTGGTGGAGATGGGCTTCATGTCCAATCCGCACGATGAGGCGATGCTGCGCCGGACGGATCATCGCAGGCTTGTGGCCAGGGCCATGCACCGCGCCGTGGATGCCTACTTCGCGGGCCTCGACCATGTTGCATCGT
>DAICYU010000683.1 GCA_027311485.1 Acetobacteraceae bacterium | reverse complement strand
GAATGCTCAGGATTTCCGAAACGGTGCTGATCTTCATGCCCTTGAACGGGGCGGAAGCCTTGATGAACCATTCCATCTCGGCCATCTGCTGCTCTTTCGACAGCGTCGACGGCTGGAACTCCTGATCGACCCACTTCTTCGCGGCATCGAGCTGCTGCGCGTAGCTTGGCGTCGAGGTCAGGATGGCGCCGCCCCCAACGGCAGCGGCGGTCGTCGCCGTGACGGCCGCGCCCTTCATGATGTCGCGTCTTGTTACTTCCACTGTTTGTTTCCTCCCGAACGACCGCCGCGCACTATGCTTGGCGGGCAAAGTATCATCATGCAAAGCGGAACATCGCTATGCCATACAGGACCGCGCCGGCCAACGGATAGTACAGCGATCCGCCGCCGAACCGCATCCATGCGACAAATATATAGGCCGAGCCGACCATTGTAACGAAAAAACGATCGCCACGCGTGGTGGGAAACCCGAGGATGCCTTTGCGCGGCATTTCGGGGCGATAGATCGCAAGCAGTGTCAATATGACCAGCGCAAGCACGACGAAGCCGAAGAAGGCGGCCGTGCTCCAGGTCCAGGCCATCCAGGAAAGCAAGGTGAGGCTCCCTTCTACACGCGCCCGAGGGCAAAGCCCTTGGCGATATGATTGCGGACAAACCAGATCACCACCGCGCCCGGCACCATCGTCAGCACCCCGGCGGCGGCCAGCATTGACCAGTCCATACCGGATGCGGAATAGCTGCGGGTCATCACCGCCGCGAACGGCAGCGCGTTGGATGATGTCAGGGTCGTTGCCAGCAACTGCTCGACCCAGGAGAACATGAAGCAGAAGAAGGCGGTGACGCCGATGCCGTTGGCGATCAGCGGCAGGAACAGCCGCAGGAAGAAGCGCGGGAAGGAATAGCCGTCGATCGCCGCCGTTTCGTCGATTTCACGCGGCACGCCGCCGACGAAGCCTTCCAGGATCCACACCGCGAGCGGGACGTTGAACAGGCAGTGCGCCAGGGCCACGGCCCATACCGTGTCGAACAGCCCGACCGCATAGTACAGATTGAAGAACGGCATCGCGAACACCGAGGCCGGCGCCATCAGGTTGGTCAGCAGCCAGAAGAACAGGTGCTTGTCACCGATGAAATGATAGCGGTTGAATGCATAGGCGGCCGGCAGCGCGACAGTCACCGACACCACGGTGTTGATCGCCACATAGGTCAGTGAAACGCCGAAGCCGTGCACCCAGGCAGGATCGCTGAAGATGGCCCGATACTTTTCCAGCGTCGGCTCATGCGGCCATAGCGCCAGCCCCGACATGATGTCGGTGTTGGTACGCAGGCTCATGTTCAGCAGCCAGTAGACCGGCAGCATCAGCAGCACGAGGTACAGGACCAGGGCGAACCTGGGCAGGATGCCTTGGCGCATCAGGAGTCCCTCCGCCGGTCGAGCTGGGTCATGACGGTGTAGAACACGTAGCAGCCGGTCAGGATGATCAGGTAATAAACCAGCGACATCGCCGCGGCATTACCAAGATCAACCTGCCCGATGGCGATCTTCACCAAGTCGATGGACAGGAACGTCGTGGCGTTGCCGGGACCGCCGCCGGTGACCACGACGGGTTCGGTGTAGATCATGAAGGTCTGCATGAAGCGCAGCAGCACGGCGATGACCAGCACCTTGCGCAGGCGGGGCAGCTCGATGTTGCGGAACACCGCCCAGCGGCTGGCGGCATCGATCCGCGCCGCCTGATAGTAGGCGTCGGGGATGGCGCGCAGGCCGGCATAGCTCAGCAGGATCACCAGGGGCGTCCAGTGCCAGACATCGATGATGACGATGGTGATCCAGGCCGAAGTCGGGTCCTGGGTGACGTTGTAGTGCAGCCCCAGGCCGGTGAGCGCGGCGCCGAACAGCCCGATGTCCTGGCGGGCGAAGATCTGCCAGATCGTCCCGACGACGTTCCAGGGTATCAGCATCGGCAGCGCGATGACGACCAGCGACGGCCCGATGGCCCAGCCGCGGCGTGGCAGGCACAGCGCGATGCCGATCCCCAGCGGAATTTCGATCGCCAGCGCGACGAATGAAAACACGAAGGTCCGCACCAGGGCGCCGGCGAAGCGCGCGCCCATCTCAGTGCTGGGATCAAGCAGGTCGCGGAACCAGGAATCGCCGTTCCAGAAGAAGTTGTTGACCCCCATCGAATCCTGGACGGAGTAGTTCACCACCGTCATCATCGGAACGATCGAGGAGAACAACACGAAGATCAGCACTGGCAGGACGAAGAACCAGGCACGGTTGTTCCATGGCTTGTCGGTCATGCCGCGGCCCCCTCGACCCGCAGATCGTTGTGATACACCAACACATGCGCCGGGTCGAAGCGCACGCAGGCCTCGGTCCCGATACTGGCCATGTGGTCGGGGATGCTGGCGACCAGCGGCAGCCCGTTCAGCGTCACGTGCGCAAGGCGCTTGC
>DAICYU010000682.1 GCA_027311485.1 Acetobacteraceae bacterium | reverse complement strand
GGCTCCCTGGCCTCGCTGATCCTGTGGGGTCCTCCCGGGGTGGGCAAGACCACCATCGCTCGGCTGCTCGCCGCACAGGCGAAGCTGGCCTTCGTGCAGCTTTCCGCCGTGTTCTCGGGCGTCGCCGACCTGAAACGCGCATTCGATGATGCGACCAAGCGGCGCCGGGGCGGGCAGGGCACGCTGCTGTTCGTCGATGAGATCCACCGTTTCAACCGCGCGCAGCAGGACGGTTTCCTGCCGGTGGTGGAAAACGGCACCGTCACCCTGATCGGCGCCACCACGGAAAACCCGTCCTTCGCCCTGAACGGCGCGCTGCTGTCGCGGTGCCAGGTGATGGTGCTGCGCCGGCTGGACGATCCGGCGCTGGAACGGCTGCTGGCCCGCGCCGAGGCCGAGATTGCCCGGCCGTTGCCGCTGACCGAGGAGGCGCGGGCCAGCCTGCGCGCCATGGCCGATGGCGATGGCCGTTACTTGCTCAATATGGTTGAGCAGATCGCCGCGCTGCCGGCCGGCACCGCATCGCTGGATACCGCGGCCCTGTCGGAACTGCTGTCCCGCCGAGCGGCGCTGTATGACAAGGATCGGGAGGAGCATTACAACCTGATCTCGGCGCTGCATAAGTCGTTGCGTGGTTCAGACCCGGACGCGGCGCTGTACTGGTTCGCCCGCATGCTGAACGGCGGCGAGGACCCGCGCTATATCGCGCGGCGGCTGATCCGCTTTGCCGCCGAGGATATCGGCATGGCCGACCCGAACGCTCTGCCGTTGGCCCTGGCCGGCTGGGAAACCTACGAACGCCTCGGCTCGCCGGAGGGCGAACTGGCGATTGCGCAGGTGGTCGTCTACCTGGGTTCGGCGCCGAAATCGAACGCGGTCTATACCGCCTACAACGCGGCGCGGGCGGCGGCGAAGGCCACCGGCAGCCTGATGCCGCCGGCGCATATCCTGAACGCGCCGACCAAACTGATGAAGCAACTGGGCTACGGCGCCGGATACGAATACGATCATGGCGCCGAGGAGGCATTCTCCGGCCAGAACTACTTCCCGGACGGGATGGACCGTGTCGATTTCTACCAGCCGCGCGATCGTGGGTTCGAGCGTGAGATTGCCCGGCGGCTGGACCACTGGGCACGGCTGCGCGCCGAACGCGCGGCAAAGGCCGGCCCGGAATGATCTTGTGGCGTCGCCGCCATCTCGACAACGGCCCAATCCACCCATATTCCGGCTGATGGAGGCACCTGACATGCAGTTCGACATCGTGATCGTTGGCGCCGGCCCGGCCGGCATGGCCCTGGCCCGGTCCCTGGCTGAGTCCGGCCTGGCGATCGGCGTCGTTGAAAAGCGGACGGAAGACGCCATCGCCGATCCCGCTTTCGATGGGCGGGAGATCGCGCTGACGCACAATTCCATGGCGCTGCTGCAAGCGCTGGGCGCCTGGCAGCACATCCCGCCGGAGGTGCCGTCGCCGATGAAGGCGGCGCGCGTGCTGAACGGCGGGTCCCCCTACGCGCTGCGGTTCGATACGGCCGGACACAAGCACGACACGCTGGGCAAGCTGGTGCCGAACCACCTGATCCGGCGGGCGCTGTACCGGTCGATCCAGGGGCAGGGCAACCTCGATCTGCTATGTGGACGCGGCGTGACGGCGGTTTCCACCGACACTGACGGCGCGCGGGTGACGTTGGAAGACGGGCAGACCCTGTCCGCGCGTCTGGTCGTCGCCGCGGATACGCGGTTTTCGGAAACCCGCCGGCGCCAGGGCATACCCGCCGTGATGCACGATTTCGGCAAGGTGATGATCGTCTGCGCGGTGGAGCACGAGCAGCCGCACGAGAACGTCGCCACCGAATGGTTTGAGCACGGGCATACCATCGCCATGCTGCCGATGCAGGGCAACCGATCATCGGCCGTGCTGACGGATGAGGGCGCCAAGGCCGACCGGCTGATGGCGATGGACGCCGACGCCTTCAGCGCCGAGGTGACGCGCCGCTATCGCGGGCGCCTGGGACAGATGCGGCTGGACAGCGTGCGGCACGCCTATCCGCTGGTCGCCACCTACGCTGTCCGCTTCGCCGCGCGCCGTTTCGTGCTGGTCGGCGACTCCGCCGTGGGCATGCACCCGGTAACGGCGCAGGGCTTCAACCTGGGCCTGCAGGGCCAGGACACGCTGGCCAAGGCCATCCGCCGCGTCGCCGGCCGGGGCGGGGATATCGGCGCCCCGGCCGTTCTGCGGGAGTATGAGATGCGGCACCGCGCCGCGACCCTGCCGCTGTGGCTGGCCACCAACGCCATCGCCCGCCTCTACGTCGAGGAAAGCCTGCCCGCCAGGCTGGCGCGCGAAGCAACGCTGCGGCTAGGGGCCGGACTGCCACTGGTCCGCGGCGCCATCGTGTCGCATTTGCAGCGCGGCGGCGCGCGGCGGGTGGCATCGACGGCCGCCTGACGGCGACTTGCCGCTGGAT
>DAICYU010000681.1 GCA_027311485.1 Acetobacteraceae bacterium | reverse complement strand
GTCATCAACCAGCTCCGGCACGCCCAGAAGCGTGCACAGTTGCACGAAGAATCGTTGCTGCGATGCACCCACAGTAATGTAGCCGTCCGCGGTCCGGAAGCACTGGTAGGGCGAGCTGCCACGGTGCGCCTGGCCGATCCGCTCGGGCCGCGTGCCGGTGGCGAAATAATGCGCCGATTCATAAACCGCCAGCGACGTCGCCGCCTCCAGCAGCGATGTCTCCACCCGCTGCCCTTTGCCGGTGCGATGCCGAGCCTCAATGGCTGCGAGGACACCGAAGGCCAGGAACATGCCGGCGGTCACGTCCGAGATCGCGATTGGCAGCCGGTGCGGCGGGCCGTCGGCGGGGCCATTGGTGCTCATGAGTCCCGACATCGCCTGGGTGATCAGGTCGAAGCCGCCGCGCGAACTGTACGGCCCGGTCTGGCCGAAGCCGGAGATGGAGGCAAGGATCAGCCGCTTGTTGCGCTGATGCAGGACTTCCCAGCCGAGGCCAAGCCGGTCGAGCACGCCGGGGCGGTAATTCTCGATCAGCACGTCCGCACGGTCGATCAGGTCCAGCAACGCCGCCTTGTCGGCGGGCTGTTTCAAATCCAGGACGACCGAGCGCTTGTTGCGGTTCCACGTCATGAACGGGGCGCTCTCGCCATTGACGAAAGGCGGCATGTTGCGCGCCGAATCGCCGGCGGGCGGCTCGATCTTGATGACGTCGGCGCCATGGTCCGCAAGCATCATCGCGCAGTACGGACCGGACAGGTGGCTGGTCAGGTCAAGAACCAGAAGATGATCAAGCGCGCCGGCCATGGTGTTGTTCCCCCTGTTGATGTCGCCGTGATCATGCCACATCGGTGGAAATGCGCCATGCTCGGCCTGGCGGCCCGATGGAGAACGGCTATGGATCAGATCATCCGCGTGCTGGACCCGGCCAAGTTCCGCGATCCGGTGCTGACCGCGCGTGGGGAAACCCGGGCGCGTGTGGCGCTGCGGGCGCTGGAAACGCTGTGGTTCAACACCGGCACGCTGTGCAACCTGACCTGCCGCAACTGCTATATCGAATCATCGCCGCGTAACGACCGTCTGGCCTACCTGACCGGCGCCGAGGTTGTCGCCTATCTGGACGAAATCGCCCGCGACCGGCTGCCGACGAAGCTGATCGGCTTTACCGGCGGCGAACCGTTCATGAACCCCGACATCATCGCCATGCTGGACGCCGTGCTGTCGCGCGGGCTGAACGCGCTGGTGCTGACCAACGCGATGAAGCCGATGCGCAAGTGCCGGCCGGAATTGCTGGCACTGCGCCAACGCTACGGCGACCGGCTGACGATCCGCGTCTCCCTCGATCACTTCGACCCGGTGATCCATGAGCAGGAGCGTGGCCGGCGCAGCTGGGCGCCGACCCTGGACGGGCTGATCTGGCTGGCCAGGCAGGGCTTCCGGCTGGACGTCGCCGGACGTCGCATCGCCGGCGACGATGAGGCGGGATTGCGGGCCGGTTTCGCCAGGCTGTTCGCCGAACACGATATTCCGGTCGATGCGCATGATCCGGTCCGGCTGATGCTGTTTCCGGAAATGGAACCTGAACGGGACGTGCCGGAGATCACCACGGCCTGCTGGGGCATCCTGCACAAATCGCCTGATGACGTGATGTGTGCCGGCGCGCGTATGGTGGTGAAGCGCCGGGAGGCCGCCACCCCCACCGTCCTGGCCTGCACGCTGCTGGCCTACGATCCCCGCTTCGAACTCGGCACGACGTTGAAGGAGGCTTCTGCGCCGGTATCGCTGAACCACCCGTTCTGCGCGTCATTCTGCGTGCTGGGCGGCGCGTCCTGCAGCCGCTGAGCCAGCCAGGCGGTGAACCGCCGGGCACCGTCGGGATTCAGGTGGCAGAACTGGTCGCCAAAGTAACGGTTCGGCCCGTGCGGCATGATGTCGGAGACGATGTGAAAGTGCCGGTAACGGACGGCATAGGCTGACAGATACGCGGCGAACTGCGCCCGCATCGTGGGGCGAACCGCGTCCCATGTCGCCTGGTTCACCGGCATGGCGACGAACCAGACCTCGATCCCCCGTCGGTCCAGCAGTGCCAGAAGCCGGCTGAAGCTATAATCCAGCACGGGCAGCGGATGGAATGCGGCCAGTTGGCCCTCGACGGCGATGCTGTCGGACCCTGGCGCGGTGCCGAAGAAATACTGCCCGCGGGTGGCAAGCGTGGCCGCGAGCCTGTGCTGGTTGTGCCGCCAGCGCAGCAGCACGCCGCCATGCGCCAGGCTGGCGAAATAGAGGGACGGGAAGCGCGCGCGGTACATCCAGGCGCGCAGCCGGTCCGGCAACGCAGGTATATGACGCTCCGCATATACGGACGTATCGCCGGTGCGGCGCGTCGCATCGCGCAGGTCGTCCAGGTCGGCGGCGGAGATCAGGCCGAAGCGGACACTCCGTTCCCAGAACAGGTCGGTCCGGGTGAAGTGGCC
>DAICYU010000680.1 GCA_027311485.1 Acetobacteraceae bacterium | reverse complement strand
CGCTGTGCAGCAGGCCCCAGTCATACAGTTCGATCGCTGGATGCGCCGCGATGAATTTTCCGTACGACCACAGCGAAAAAAAGTCACCGAAGCGGGCCGGGTGCTCCGGCGTGATCGCACGCAGCACATGCATGGATGCGACAAAGTAAACCAGCAGGAAGCACAGCGCGACGAACAGCCAGGCCGTATAAAGATAAACCGCCTTCCGGTCGGTCGGACGCCTGCTCAGCACCCAGTTCGGACGGTTCGCCCGCCCGCCGCCAGGCGATCCCGGGTGTCCGCCGGCAGGCGATCCGGGCCGTCCGCCGGCAAGCGATCCGGGGATGTCGTCGGGTTCGCGGCGACCGGCTGCCAGGACGGGATTCTCCATCCCGCGACCATAGCCATGACGATCCGATAACGCAACTATTTGGCGTGGGTCATTTCCTCATGCCAGGTACGACCGTCGCGCTCGATCAGCGCGATGGCGGCCGTCGGGCCCCAACTGCCCGCGGCATACGGCCTTGGCTGATCCGGCCGGCTGGTCCAGGCCTCGATGATCGGTTCCACCCAGGTCCACGCCGCTTCAACCTCATCGTGCCGCATGAACAGGGTCGGGTTGCCGCGCACCGTGTCCATCAGCAGACGTTCGTAGGCGTCTGGGAAGCGCATGCCGAAGGTCTTCTCGAAGCGTATGTCCAGACCGGTGGGGGACAGCCGCAGCCCACCCGGTCCGGGGTCCTTGGTCATCATTTCCAGCCGCATGCCTTCCTCGGGCTGCAGTCGGATGATCAGGCTGTTCGGTCGCCACTCCGCTGCATCCTGCGGGAACAGGCTGAACGGCAGCTTGCGGAACTGAATGACGATTTCCGACACCTTCTGCGGCAGCCGCTTGCCGGTGCGCAGGTAGAACGGCACGTTTGCCCATCGCCACGTCCGCACCTCGGCCTTCAGCGCCACGAACGTCTCGGTCGAGGAGGCCTCGTCCGAACCGAGGTCAGCCAGGTATCCCGGCACCGGCTTCCCGGCGATCGCGCCGTGCGTGTATTGCCCGCGCACCGTATGCGTCGCCACGTCATGCGCATCCATCGGCTTCAGCGCCCGCAGCACCTTCAGCTTTTCATCGCGCACCCGGTCGGCGTCCAGGGAGACAGGGCTTTCCATCGCGATCAGGCACAAAAGCTGCAGCATGTGGTTCTGCACCATGTCGCGCAGCGCGCCGGACCGATCGTAATAGCCCGCCCGCCCCTCCAGCCCGACCGTCTCGGCCACCGTGATCTGCACATGGTCGATCATGTCGGCGTCCCACACACGCTCAAAAATCGTGTTGGCGAAGCGCAGCGCCATCAGGTTCTGCACCGTCTCCTTGCCCAGGTAGTGGTCGATGCGGAACGTCTGCTGTTCCGAGAACACCTGCCCGACCTGATGGATGATCGCATGCGCCGACTCCAGGTCGTGCCCGATCGGCTTCTCCAGCACCACCCTTGACTGCTCAGTCACCAACCCCGCCTTGCCCAGCGATCGGCAGATCGGCCCATACAGGTCGGGCGAGGTCGCCAGGTAGAACACCCGCACCCGCGACGGATCAAGCACCGCGGTGAACTGGTCCCAGTCGGCATCCTCGGCCGTCGCGTCGATCGGCACATAATGCAACTGGCCCAGGAACCGGCGTACGGTTTCGGAATCCAGGTCGCCAGGGCTGACATGGTGCTCCAGCGCCTTCAGCGCCGTGTCGCGAAACGCCTCATCCGACAGATGCGAGCGTGCGGCGCCGATGATCCGCGATTGCGACGGCATCTGCCCATCGCGGAACCGGTAATACAGCGCCGGCAGCAGCTTGCGCAGCGTCAGGTCGCCTGTAGCGCCGAATACGACGCAATCGAATACGGCGACGGGAATGATTTTCGGCATCCAGACTCTCTCCTATCGGCGGCCGTCCGGTGGAAGTACTCGCGGTTGCAGCAAAAACCGTACACCAACCGGCCGGTTTCGGCCACACGAACAACGCCCCGACTTTATTCAGGATCCGCGTCAGTCAGGATCCGCCGAGGCTTGGCGGGCTTTACCGATCCTCCCCGACGAAACCGGCGCTCAGTTGCCCCAACCGGTCCAGCGCGGTGGCCGGCAGCTTGCCCTTCAGCACGGCGGACAGGCTGTCCTGGAACTGTTCCACCGTCGCCATGCCGACCAGGATCGTGCCCATCGCCGGGTGCGTGGCCGCAAAGCGGATCGCCGCTTCCGCAAGGCTGTCGGCATAACCTTCGCTGACCAGCGGCATCAGGCGCCCGGCACGCCGCAGGTCGGCCTCATAGTCATGCGCTGATCCGATGGGCGCCGGCGGTGCGCCCGCGGTCGGGTGACGTTCCGCCGAACCGCTGAGTGCCCCCGCGGCCAGCACCCGGATGCCGACGACGCCCACCCCGGCCTTCTGCGTGTGATCGAACAGGCGGCCATAATCCTGCGCCGGGTACCCCGCCGGCAGCGCCTGCCCGGCCGAC
>DAICYU010000067.1 GCA_027311485.1 Acetobacteraceae bacterium | reverse complement strand
GATCTCGATGGCGTTGGAAATGGGTTGCCGGGTGATCGCATCGCGCACGCTGGCGTTCCTGCAATTCGCCCGTTACCACCCGAACCAGGTCGAGTTCTTCGACATCGGCAACTATGCCGAACTGGCCGACATGATACGCGCCGACCGGCCGCCGCCGTACCTGGAGCGGGTGCTGTCCTACAACACGGAAACCAACACCGCGCTGTACCTTGCGGCGAACCGCTCGCGCCACCACCGCCGGCAGTCCCCGAAGATGGCGGCGGCGGAACTGGCGCAATGACCCTGTCGGGCGCATTCACCCCGATACGCGCGATGACCCTGTCGCGGCGGCGCTGGCGGGCGGTGTTGACGGGTTCCCTGGCGGGTTCCCTGGTCAGCCTGACGCTGGCCGGATGCTCCACGCTGCCGGATGCGGGGCCGAGCGCCGGGGCGATTGAGCGGGCTGCGGGCCGCTTTGCGTTGATTGACCTGACGCCTGATCTCGCCGCCAGGGTGGACAATTTCGTCACCCGCCAGCGCGCCGAGGGGCCAGTGGAATTGCCGCCCCGACGGCAAGCGGGCCTTGTCGGCCCTGGCGACCTGTTAAAGATCGTGATCTGGCAGCCGAACCCGGCTGGCGTTTCCGTCGCCGCGGACCGGCCGGGCCTGGAAACGAATACAAGGGTCGGCATCGACGGGACTGTCAGCATTCCTTATGCCGGCCGCCTGAAGGCCGCCGGCCACACCCCCGCGGCGATCGAGCAGGCGGCCAGCGTGCGGCTGGCGGCGCAGATGCCGAACGCCCAGGTCGCCGTCTTGGTCACCCAGGACCTGACCAACAACATCGTCGTGCAGGGCGACGTGGCGAAGCCCGGGCGGTATCCGGTGGTACCCGGCTCCAGCGGTTTGCTGGATGTGCTGGCTGAGGCTGGGGGCGCGCATACGCCCGACCGGCAGACGCTGGTGCGGGTGACGCGCGGCAGCACCAGCGTCACGCGCACCTTGTCGCACCTGGTGGAAGCTCATGAGCTGGAAACCGATCTGGCGCCTGGCGACCGTATCCTGGTCGAGCCGCGGCAGCGCTTCTTCTATGCGTTCGGCGCCGTGAACCGGGCTGGCGAGCAGGCCTATGACGCCGATGACATCACCCTGGCGCATACCCTGGCCCGGTTGCAGGGCCTGTCGGACAATCTGGCCGATCCCGCCTCGGTGTTCATCTATCGCCGCCAGCCGGCGGACCTGACGCGCCAGCTTGCCGCCGGTCCGGTGGGTGACCCGTCCCGGGTGATCTACCGGCTGAACCTGCGTGAAGCGGGCGGCTTCTTCGTTTCGCAGACGTTTCCGGTGCTACCGGACGACATGATCTATGTCAGCGACGCCCCGGTCGCCGAGGCGGCAAAGGTGTTCCAGGTGCTGACCGGCATCAGCTTCGTCGGCGCGGTGCCCCGCAACATGGGCGCACCCTATTGAGCGCGGATCCCGAACCTCAGGCACCGGACGCCGCGGCGCGGGCACGGGACGCGGTCGCGGCGGCGGAAGGCCGGCCGGCGGATATCCCGTTGCAGCTTCATGCGGCCGAGGCCTTGTTCCGCGCGGGCGACGCCGCCGGGGCGGTGGCGTTCGGGCAGAAGGCGGTGGCGCTGGACCCGGGGCATGCGCGGGCGGCCCGTGTCCTGAGCGGGCTGCTGGCCGCCGCCGGCGATGCCGACGCGGCGGTACGGCTGGCGCGTGAGGCGGTGCGGCTCGATCCGGCGAACACCGAGGCGCGGTTGCATCTGGGGGCTTTGCTGGCCGGCCGGCGGCGCTGGCGGGAAGCGGCGGCGCATCTGGCGGTGCATGTCGAATCCGCGTCCGCGACGGCGCCGGTATGGCGATTGCTGGCGTCGGTGCTGCATCAGGGCGGCCAGGATGCGCGCG
This sequence comes from Acetobacteraceae bacterium, assembly GCA_027311485.1. Taxonomy (GTDB): domain Bacteria; phylum Pseudomonadota; class Alphaproteobacteria; order Acetobacterales; family Acetobacteraceae; genus Rhodopila. Next base: position 10,565 of record DAICYU010000067.1, on the reverse strand, counting down.
CGACCGAGGCGGCCGCGCGGGCGGTCGAGGCCGAGCCCACGCAGATCGAGTACCGGTTGCATCTGGCCTCATTGCTATGCGCGCGCGGCATGTTCGCCGACGCCGCCGCGCAGCTCGCCGCCGCGCAGGCGCTTGAACCCGACAACCCGATGGTATTGCGGATGCAGAGCGGGTCACTGGCGGAGCAAGGGCGTTTGAGCGAGGCTCTGAGCGCGGCGGAACGGGCGCTGGAACTGGCCGGGGAGGATGCCGATCACCGGGCCGATTGCCGGGCGCATCTGGCGTATGTGGCAGGGCTCTGCCAGGTGCCGGTGGCCGCCGATCCGGGCCGGTGGCAGGTCCGCCCACCGCGCCCGTCGTCGTGCCCATCGTCGCGGCACCCGGGCAGCCTGTGGCAGGATGTGGCGACGCGGTGGCGGGTGATCTATGCAATCATGCTGCGCGACATCCGCACGCGGTTCGGCCATACGCGGCTGGGCTATTTCTGGGCGATCATGGAGCCGATCGGGCACCTGATGACGCTGGGGACGGTGTTCTACGCGCTGAACCACGCGCCGCCGCCATTGGGCAACAACCTGTTCCTGTACTACATCACCGGGCTGGTGCCGTTCCTGATGTTCTCCCACGTGTCGCATGACATGATGGGGGTTGCGGAAGGCGGCAACGCCATGCTGCAGGTGCCGATCGTCCGGCGAACCGACGTGATCGTGGCGCATGCGATACGGCAGCTCGCCACCGAACTTGTCGTCGGCATCATTATTTTCTCGACCGCCGGCGTGCTGGGCTTCCAGGGGTTGCCGGCCGATCCGGTGGCGGCGGCGGCCGGCGTGCTGCTGCTGTGGCTGCTGGCGATCGGTGTCGGCGTCGTGAACGTGGTTCTGTCCGGGTTGTTCCCGTCCTACGACACGTTCTATGCGGCGCTGATCCGGCTGCTGTACTTTGCCTCGGGGATCTATTACTCACCCATCACGATGCCGGATATGGTGCGACGCTGGCTGCTGTGGAACCCGGTGCTGCAGGGCATCGACCTGTTCCGCAGCGGCTTTTTCAGCCAGTACGAACCGCACTGGCTGGACGTGGAATATCTGCTTGCCTGGGTCGTGGCGTCGATCGGCATCGGCTTCGCGGCGGAGCGGGCGTTGCGGTTTCACTTAGCGGTGCGGGCATGATCGTGCTGGACCGTGTGCACAAGGCGTACCGGATGCCGGAAGGGCATCGTGTGGTGCTGCGCGACGTCAGCGTCACGATCCCGGAAGGCCGCAGCCTGGGCGTGCTGGGGGCGAACGGCGCCGGCAAGTCGACGCTGATCCGGCTGATCGCCGGCACCGAACCGCCGGATACCGGCCGCATCCTCCGCGGCGGACGGATTCTGAGCTTTCCACTGGGCTTCGGCGGAACGCTGCATCCGAAGCTCAGCGGGCGGGAGAATGTCGTGTTCCTGGCGCGCCTGTATGGCATCGATGAATACGACATGGCGGCGTACGTCGCCGATTTCACGGAACTGGGGGCGTATTTCCGGATGCCGGTGGAAACCTACTCGGCCGGCATGCGCGCCCGGCTGGCGTTCGGCGCCTGCCTGGCGATCCAGTTCGATGTGTATCTGATCGATGAGGTCACCAGCGTCGGCGACGCCCGCTTCCGGGCGCGGTGCCTGCAGGCGTTCCGCCAGCGCATGGAGCGGGCGGACGTGATCATGGTGACGCACGATTTCGAAACGATGCGCGCCTATTGCGATGCCGGCGCGGTGCTGGCCGACGGACGGCTGACGCTGTTCGACGACCTGGAAGACGCGATCGATCATCACGCGGCGTTGATGCGATCCGGCACAGACCGGTTGGAGGATGCGGCATGAGCGGCGGTTCTGTCACGGCGGATCGTATGGACGGCAGCCTCGTCAGCCATGAGGCCGGCGCGGCGATGCCGCCACTGCACCGGCTGCACCGGCGGCGGACCGGGCGGCTGCTGTCGCTGCTGGCCGCTGTGGTGCTGCCGACGGCACTGGCGGGCGTCTATCTGTATCGCTACGCCGACGATCAATACATCAGCGAATTCCGCTTCAGCGTGCGCCATCAGGCGCCGCTGCGGGTCGATCCGTCCGGCGGTCCGGCGATGTCCACCTCATTGGGCCCGGCGGCGAACCTGGCGATGATCAACGACTCGCAGATCGTCGTGCAATATCTGAAAAGCCGGCAGGTGATCGACGATGTCACCGCGTCCGGCGTCGATCTGGATGCAATCTACGCGCGCGCCGACGGCGATAGTCTGGCGCACCTGACACCGGGGGCACCGGCCGAGGCGCGGCAGCGCTACTGGCGACGGATGGTCGATCCGTTCTTCGACCTGACCAACGGCATCGTTTCCGTCCAGGTCCGCGCCTTCCGGCCCCAGGACGCTCGGCTTGTCGCGGAAAAAGTGCTGTCCCTGGCCGAGAAGCTTGTGAACGACATGTCGCACCGGGCGCATGCCGACCAGCTTGCCTATGCCGTGCGGGAGGCTGATGACAGCGGCGTCCGGCTGCGGCGGATCCAGGCGGAGCTGGCCGCATACCGCAACCAGCACGCCGTGCTGTTTCCGGAGATGCAGGCGACCGCCGACAGCAGCGTGGAAGGCAAGGTCGAGGAAAGCCTGATTGAGGCGAAGGCGGCGTATAACGCGCAGCTCGCCGAAGGTGCCTCACCCGATGCCCGGCTGATGATGATGTTACATAGCCGGATCGACGCGCTGACGGCGGAGCAGCAGCGCGTGCATGGCGGTTTGGCGCAGGCGGATGCGTCCGGGTCGCTGGCATCCGTGATGTCTGGCTACAGCGTGCTGCAAGCCGATGAGGCGATTGCCGCGCGCATCCATGAACGGGCGCTGATTGCCCTGCAGGATGCGCGGAATGAGGCGGCGCAGCAATCGATCTACCTGGCCGCGTTTGTCCGGCCCGCGCTGCCGCAGGACTCCGAATACCCTGTGCGCTGGCGGCTGTTGCTGGAAACCGCGGTGCTGAGCTTCGCAGCCTGGTGCCTGCTGCAACTGATCTACCACGGCATCCGCGATCATATCGACTAGGAGCGTTCCAATGGATTTTGAAACATTTCCGGTTCTGGGAAACAGCCAGGTGGTGTTGGACCGTGCAGTGGTGCAGGCATGGCCAAGTCTGGGGTGTGAACCGCCGGTTGGGGCGAGCGTGTTTGGGTTCTTCCGTGCGCTAAGCGAGGTCCTGGCGGCTGCGCGCGGCCCCGGTGCGCCGGCCATGGTAGCGGCGGTGATGGGGCATGTCGATTACCTGGCGGCAAAGGCGGATTGCGTGGCGGCGGCGCTGCTGAACGGCGATCCGTTCTCGACCACGCCGCAGGTCATCATCGACGCGCTGGCCAACATCGCCGCACTGCTGCGGGCCCCCTGGCCGGGCGTGGCGCCGGCGGGCACCACGGGGCTGCCAGCCGAGGTCGAATCGCTGATTATCGAAGCCGAGGGGCGGCTGCCCGGCTGGTGTTCACGCCAGAAGGCGGTGTGCCTCGCCGAGACGGTCCTGGCGGAACGACCGCTGGTGTGCGTGGAAATCGGCATTTTCGGCGGCCGGTCCCTGGTACCGGTCGCCGCCGCACTGCGCCAGAACGGTGCCGGCGCGATCTACGGCATCGAGGCCTGGAGCCCGGCGGTCGCGGTGGAGAACACGACCAATGCGGCGAACGACGACTGGTGGTCGACGGTCGATTTCGACCGCATCAAGCATGACTTCTATCGCTTCATTGTCGATATGAGCCTGGCCCGGCAGGTGCGCGTCATTGAGGCCCCCTCGGCCCGCGCGGCCGGCCTGTTCGACACGATCGACTTTCTGCACATCGACGGATCGCACTCGGTCCTGAACGCAGCCGAGGACGTGATTCTGTATGCGCGCAGGGTTCGCCCGGGCGGGATCGTGGTGTTCGACGACGTCAACTGGAACTCCACCGCATTGGCGCGCGGGTTGCTGGAATCCCTGTGCGAGCCGGTGCGGATGCTGACTGATGTCGTCACCGGCAAGGACATGTGCGCCGTGCTGCGCCGGCGGGGTGGAAGTCCAACATGCTGACAGGACAGTATCGTCGGATCTATTACTATCATCTGAAGAAATGTGGCGGTTCCACACTGAACCAGTGGCTGGATACACTTACCTTCGATGGGCGGCACGATAATCCGCAGTGGATGGGATCATGGCTGTTCGGCGAGCCGGAGGTGGAAACACGGGCCGAGGAAGCGGCCAGGGAGAAAGCGTCCGCCAGGGCGGTGTTTCAACGGACCGATATCGTTCATTCGCACGCACCGCTACGGCCATACGTGCCGGCTCGCACCTTCAGCTTCACCATGCTGCGGGAACCGGTGGCACGCCTTGTATCGCAGACGCTCGATTGGCGCCGCCTGCAACCGCACGATACGATTGATAATCCGGCGCATGTACGAGCTTGTGTGGAGGATTGTCGTCGGCTGCCGCTACGGGATTTCCTGCTGCGACATGCGTTCGATGACGGACGGATGTTCCTGAACAATTACCTGACCCGGGCGCTGGCGGCCGGGCGCATCGGCCGGCTGGCCATCGACGTGGTCGATGCCGCCCGGCTGCTGGACATCGCGCTGCAGAGCCTGGAGTTGGATTACGACTTCATCGGGCTGACCGAGCAGCACGACCTGTGCCGCAACGTGGTTTGCTCGATGGTCGGCCTGCCTGCGGCGCGGACGGTTCCGGTGGTGAATGACTCGCTTCCTGCCGAGAAGTCGGCGCACGATGTGCAGGAAGCCGCCGACGTGCTGCAGGCGCTGACCGGCGCCGACCAGGTCTTGTATGAGCGTGCCTGCACGCTGTTCGCACGCCGACATCAGGCGGCCGGGCTGGCCTACGACGATGCGGCCTTTGAAGCAAAGCACGCGACCGCGTTGCTGTCGGAACTGCGTGGACGTTACGACCGGTGCAGCACCCGCTTTTCGGTGCGCGATCCGTTGATCGGGGCGGGGTTCCACGGCCGCGACGGCGCCGGCACGGCGGACTGCGCGGTGTGGACCGGCCCTGACTGCCGCGCGACGCTCTATTTCCCGACGCCGCCGGACATGCCGGTGTCTGTGCTGGTGTGGATACGCGGCTATGCGGCACCCTGGCAGCGGGAGCAGCTTCGTGTCTGGATCAATGGCAAACCGGTGGCGCACAGGTTCGAGCAGGAGCCGGGCTATGCGGATCTGCTGGTCACGGATGCGTATGCGGAGGGTGAATTCACCCGGCTTGATCTGGCGGTAAATGAGACAGTCGGTTCGGGCACGGCGGGTACGGATTTGTACGATCCGCGCAAGCGAGGGATTGCCTTCGATGGTTACGGATGGCGATAGATACCGTTTGTGATCGTTGCGGCGGGCGGTAGTGCACCGCCTTCGGCGGAGCGGTTGCGTGCCAGGTGGTGCGCATTTCTTGACTTTTTCGGGGCTGCTGGGCGTGCCATACGGTTTCGTTTCGAAAGCACGGGATGCAGGAGCAAACCCGTATGTCAGACACCGCCGGCCGGCTGACCAGACAGCAGGTCCACGTGATCCTGGCCGCCTATCTTGGCTGGACGCTGGACGCCTTTGACTTCTTTATCATGGCGTTTGTACTGCGCAACGTCGCCGCGACATTCAATGCGCCGATCGGCAGCGTGGCGTTTGCAATCACCTTGACGCTGGCCTGCCGGGCGGCTGGCGCATCTGTGTTCGGCCGGATGGCGGACCGGTTCGGGTGGCGGCCGACCTTGATGGTGAACGTGCTGTGCTACTCGGGGCTGGAGTTCCTGTCCGGTCTGGCACCGACATTGACCACGTTCCTTATCCTGCGTGCGCTGTATGGCGTTGCCATGGGTGGCGAGTGGGGCGTTGGCGCGTCGCTGACCATGGAAAGCGTGCCGGCGAAGTGGCGCGGGTCGGTGTCCGGGCTGCTGCAGGCCGGTTATCCAAGTGGCTAGCTCCTGGCGTCGGTGCTGTACCTGGCGCTGCCGGTCCTGGTCTGGCGCGGCATGTTCATGGTCGGCGTGGTGCCGGCGCTGCTGGTGCTGTATATACGCCAGTCGGTGCCGGAAAGCCCGGACTGGTTGAAGCGGGCCGAGGCGTCGGAGCATCGCGTGGGCATATGGCCGGTGCTGAAGCAGCATGCCGGCCTGGTGGTGTTCGCCGCCGCTGTGATGATGGCGTTCAACTTCTTCAGCCACGGGTCGCAGGATCTGTATCCCAGCCAGTTCCTGGGGGCGCAGCATAAGCTGGATGCGCCCGCGATCTCCCTGATCACAATCGTTGCCAATATCGGCGCCATGCCGGGCGGGCTGGGGCGTGAGCCGCGCGGCACCCTGATGGGTGTTGACCACAACTGACCACGTGCATTGGGTTGCGGCCGGCGCGCAAGCCTTGTCAGCGCCGGCCGCCGCTGACTGGAAGGCACCCACATGCCCACCGGTCAGGCGTGCAGCCGCAGCAGCCGGTCAGCGTTGCCGTGCGCGATCTTCGTCCGGTCGGCCGGCGAGACGGGCAGGGAGTCCAGGAACGCGCGCGCCGTGTCATTCGACGCGAACGGATAATCGACCGAGAACATGATCCGGTCGACGCCGAACGTGTGCAGCAGGGCCAGGAACGGCGGCAGCGTGAAGAAGCCGCTGGTCGTGACATGCACATGGTCGACAATCACCCCGGTGATGTCGCGGCCGAACACCTGGTCGCAGCGCGCCAGCATCGTCGGCAGGCCCTCACCCATGTGGCCGATGATCCATTGCAGGCCCGGATACCGCTGCATCGTGCCGGACACCGCCAGGCGCAGGATGTGCACCGCCGTCTCCGCATGCCAGCCCCAGCCGGCAGCGCCGAACAGGTATGAGTCCGCCGCACCCAGCCCGTCGTAATAGGCCTGCCGGACCGCAGCGGGCGGCAGGCCGGGATGCAGGTAGATCGGCACCCCCAGCGCCTCGGCCCGTTGCAGGATGGGGGCGAAGACCGGGTCGTCGAGGAAGCGCCCGTCGGTCAGGCCGTTGATCAGCGCACCATGAAAGCCAAGCTGGCTGACGCACCGCTCAAGCTCCCTTGCGGCGGCGTCGGGTGCCGTCATGGGCAGGTGGGCGAAGCCGGCGTAGCGATCCGGGTGCGCCTGGATGGCGGTTGCCAGGGCATCGTTGGCGGCGCGCGCCCAGCCCGGCCCCTGTTCCGGCGGCAGCAGGTCGGCGCCGGGACCCGACACTGACAGCACCTGCATGGTGATGCCGCTGTCGTCCATCAGGCGCAGCCGGGCATCGCCCAGATCGGCCAGTTTGTCGGCGATGCGGCCGGGACCCCAGGCTGCCTCCGGCGGCGGAAAGCCGCGCGCGGCGATGGCATCGCGGCCGATCTGCCGGACCAGTGACGGGACGGTGAAATGCTCCTCCAGCGCGACAATCCGCATCAGTCCATCTCCTGTGCATGCGGTATGATGATGGGCCGGGAGTGCCGACCGCGGCAAATGCGACGCGTGGGCTGGGCGCGCTGCTGCCGCGACGGCCGGCTTTGACAGGACGGTCGGCTTCAACAGGACGGCCCGCTTTGACAGAACGGGGCGGCATGACCAGCTCTGCATCCGAGCGGTGCGACCTCGCCGCCCGATGCCCATGTCCGACTTGGCATGCCCCAACCGGCATGCCCAGGCACAACATAACCGATACAACAGGCCCCATGCCGGCGCCGGCATACAAAGGGAGATACCGATGCAGACACGCCAGCTTGGCACACACGGCCCCCATGTCTCGGCGCTCGGACTGGGGTGCATGGGGATGTCCGGCATGTATGGCCCGGCCGACCGCGCCGAGGGCATCGCCACGATCCGCGCCGCGCTGGATGCCGGCATCGATCTGCTGGACACCGGCGACTTCTACGGCATGGGCCATAACGAGCTGCTGATTGCCGAGGCGACCCGGGGCATGCCGCGCGACCGCTTCCGGCTGAGCGTCAAGTTCGGTGCCCTGCGCGACGCGGCGGGCGGCTGGTCCGGCTATGACGCCCGCCCGGCGGCGGTGAAAAACTTCCTCGCCTATTCCCTGCAACGCCTTGGCGTGGACCACATCGACATCTACCGCCCCGCCCGGCTGGACCCGAACGTGCCGATCGAGGATACGATCGGCGCCATCGCCGATGCGGTGAAGGCCGGCTGGGTGCGGCATATCGGCCTGTCCGAAGTCGGGCCGGAGACGATCCGGCGTGCCGCCTCGGTGCATCCGATCGTCGACCTGCAGATCGAGTACTCGCTGATCTCCCGCGGCATCGAAGCGCGGATCCTGCCGGTGTGTCGGGAATTCGGCATCGGCGTCACCGCCTATGGCGTGCTGTCACGCGGCCTGATCAGCGGGCACTGGGACAAGAACGGCGTGGCACAGGGCGACTTCCGCGCCTTCAGCCCGCGGTTCCGGGCGGGCAATGTGGATGCCAACCTGGCCCTGGTGGACGGGTTGCGCCAGGTCGCGGCCGGGAAGGGCGCGAGCGTCGCGCAGGTGGCGATCGCCTGGGTCCTGGCGCAGGGCAGCGACATCGTCCCGCTCGTCGGCGCTCGGCGTCGCGACCGGCTGGCCGAGGCACTGGGTGCGCTGGAACTGACGCTGACGGATGCGGATCGTGCGGCGATCGAACGGGCGGTGCCGAACGGTGCGGCGGCAGGGGCCCGGTATCCCGATGCGCAGATGGCGCATTTGGACAGTGAAATCGGGGCCTGATTGGAAAACCGGGACCTGACCGGCGATCCACCCGGCCAGGCGCACGCGGCCGGCATGTAATCATGCCGGCCGCTGGTGTTACTCGGCCTTGGTGCCTTCGATGACGTCACCGAAGCGAACCCAGGTCTTGCCGTCCCATTTCTGCAACTGCATCGCCTGGATCGGGTGATAGTTGGTCGGGCTGGTGTTGACCGTGATCCCGGGCAGCAGCACCGGGTCGGGCGCGTCATGCAGGTTGGTCGCCTGCTTCATGATGTTGGCGCGGGAGAAGTCGCCTTTGCACTGCTCCAGCACCTGCATCATCACCCGGCTGGCGCCATAGGCGAACACGTAGTTGCCGTCGGTCATGTCGGCGCCCGGCATGTACTTCGTCATGAATGCCCGCCATTCGTTCATCCCCGGATCGTTCTTGAACGCGGGGTCGGTCGGGTCCTTCATGTAGCCGCTGGTGATGATGCCGACGCCATCCTCGGGTCCGGCCGGTTGCATGACCGAACCGACCGAGATCGACACGTTAGTCAGGAAGAACATCGGATGCCAGTTGAGGTCGTGCACCTTGCGGATCGACTGGGCGGCGAATTTCGGTGTCGCCGCAACCAGCAGCGCGTCCGCGCCGGTGGCCTGCAGGGTGGCCAACTGGCTGTCGACCGTCGGGTCGGTGGTTTCGTAGCTGGCCTCTTTCACCACGATCTTGCTGTACTTGTCACCCAGCACGTCCTTGACGCCAGCCAGGTAATCCTTGCCGAAATCGTCGTTCTGATAAAGAATTGCCAGCTTTGCGTTGGGTTTCTGCTGCAGCAAGTACTTCGTGTAGATCTGCGCCTCGGTCCGGTAGCTGGGCTGATAGCCGATCGTCCACGGGAACTGCTTGTAATTACCCCACTTGTTGGCGCCGGTCGAAACGAACAGGTCCGGCACCTTCTTCATATTGGTATAGCGCTCGATCGCCGAGGTGGTCGGCGTACCGAGGTTGTTGAACAGGAAAGCGACCTGGTCCTCCTCGATCAGGCGGCGGGCCTGCTCGACCGTCTTCGGCGGGCTATAACCATCGTCATAAGATATGAAATTGATCTTATGGCCAGCGACGCCGCCCTTGTCGTTGATCATCTTAAAGAACGCGGACTCGGTCTTGGCGATCACGCCGTATGACGAAGCCGGGCCACTGTAAGCGTTGATATTGCCGATTTTTAATTCGGTTGCGGTAACGCCCGGCAGGTCCTTGGCCTGCACTGTCCCGCCCGCCAGCAAGGCAAGGCCAACTGCGCCCAGGGCCACTCCGACGATCCGGCGCTGGGTACGAACGCTTTTAGAACGCATCTATTATACCTCCCACTCAACATCTTCCATTTGCCCCAAGCGAAGCGAAAGCGAAAGTCGGTTTGCCGCTTTCTGTTGCCGTTGTCATACAAACCCGCGCGCCCTGCCGGGGTGCCACACGGATTTCTCGGTTTTGTGCGCACGCCCGTGCTAACCAGCGTCCTGCGTCCGGCTTTCTGGGTTTGCAGGAGATTGATGGAAGTCATATCAGGCGGTCCGTTCACGACCGCGCCACGGCTGTGTGCGTGCAAGGACTGCGGACTGATCCAGGTCGTGCCCGCGTTGACGCCTTCCTCCCGCGTGGTCTGCGTGCGCTGCGATGCGGTGCTGCGGCGCACTTGGCGCGACCCGCTGATGCTGCCGCTGGCATGCTGTTTTTGGATTTGGGCATGTTTGTGTTTGATTTTTGGGGCGCCTTTTGGGGTCGGGGCCCCTCGGGCGCAGCAGCAGCAGCAGCAGCAGCAGCAGCAGCAGCAGCAGCAGCAGCAGCAGCAGCAGCAGCAGCAACGGCAGCAGCAGAACCAGCAGCAGAACCAGCAGCAGAAC
>DAICYU010000679.1 GCA_027311485.1 Acetobacteraceae bacterium | reverse complement strand
CAGGGTTTCCAGCCCCGTCACCAGCTTCGCGGCGGCCACGGCGTCACTGTCCCCCTGCCCCGCGAAGCCGATCCGGCGCGACGCTTCGGCATAGCGCGCCTCGGCGCCGGGGACTGAGAAGCGGGTGATCGCCGGCAGCAGCATCGCGTTCGACAGCCCGTGCGGCACATGGAAATGCGCGCCGATCGGCCGTGACATGCCGTGCACCAGCGCGACCGAGCTGTTGGAGAAGGCCAATCCCGCCTCGGTGGCACCCAGCATCATCGCCTCCCGCGCGGCGGCGTTGCGCGGTTCGGCATAGGCGGTGCGGATATTGGCGCCGATCAGCGCCATCGCCGACAGCGCCAGTGCGTCGGATATGGGGTTGGCGCGCTTGGACACATACGCCTCCAGCGCATGGGTCAGGCTGTCGACGCCGGTATCGGCGGTGGTGCGCGGGGGCACCGAGTAGGTCAGTTCGTAGTCGACGATCGCGGCCAGCGGTAACGCGCCCAGGCCGGCGATCAGCATCTTTTCGTCACGCTCGGTGTCGGTGATGACGGTGAAGCGCGTGCACTCACTGCCGGTGCCGGCCGTGGTGGGAATGGCGATGACCGGCAACGCGCCCTGGTCAGCCGCGACGGGCACCTTGTAGTCGCGCATTTTGCCGCCCCCGGCGGCCAGAATCGCCATCGCTTTCGCCGTATCGATGGGGGAACCGCCGCCGAAGCCGATCAGGCAGTCGAACGTTCCCTTGCGCAGTTCGGTGACGCCGGCCTCGATCACGGTATCGGTCGGGTCCGGAACGGTGTCGGAGAAGACGCTGACCGCGAGGCCGGCCGCCGCGAGCGGGTCCAGGCAGTGACGCACATGGCCGGAACTGACCATAAACGGATCGGTGACGACCAGCGGCCGGGAGAGACCGAACTTGGCCAGCACGTCGGCGACCTGGCGGACGGCGCCGGCCGCGACCAGCAGCAGGCGGGGCGAGGCGAAATTCATGTTGATGGCGGTCATGACGGATTCCTCCGGACGTTATGGCGGCGGTTTAGCGCGGCTGGCGGGCGCCGTCACGGGCAGGGTCACGGGCTTGGGCGGGATGCGCTGAGGTGCGTCTCCGTCCGGTGTGCGACAGGCCGGCGGCGCAGCGCACGCCCCCTTGCCGGGTCTTGCAACCAGGGTTGTCGTGACTATGTGGAAGCTTCGATAAAATAGATCCGGGCCCCTCTGGCGGGACGTCGGCTTCGGCCGGCCAACCTTGCGATGTCGGATCACCGCGCGGTATGCGGCGATCGATCGGGCCCTGTTATCTGCCGTCCATCGCTGCCTCCGCGTGACATCCACAATGACACGAAGGAGCATGTTCTGCGATGATTCCCTACACCAACACCCCCCGAAATCGCGGTCCGGCCGCCCCCGGTTTCAGAGCCGCCGAACCGGCCATCGATATGGGGCTGCGCAGCTTCATGCTGCGCGTGTTCAACACCATGGCGGGCGGACTGGCCCTGACCGGCGTCGTTGCCTACGGCGCGGCGTCCTCCGGCCTGTATGCGGCGATCGCCGGCACGCCGTTGCTTTGGCTGGTCATGCTGGCCCCATTCGGCCTGGCCCTTCTGCTCGGCTTTCGCGTCAGCCAGATGAGTCCCGCCGCGGCGCAGGCGGCCTTCTGGGGCTACGCGGCACTCATGGGGCTGTCGCTGGCCGGCATCTTCCTTGTCTACACCGGCACCAGCATCGCCCGCGTGTTCCTGATCAGCGCCGGCACCTTCGCCGCCACGGCTGCCTGGGGCTACACGACCCGCGCGGACCTCAGCCGGTTCGGGTCGTTCCTGGTCATGGGCCTGATCGGCATTGTGCTCGCCAGCCTGGTCAACCTGTTCGTCGCGTCCAGCGCCCTGCAGTTTGCCCTGTCGGTCATCGGCGTCGTCGTATTCACCGGACTGACGGCCTGGGACACGCAGCGCCTGAAGACGATGTACCTGGAGGAAGGTTCGGCGGCAGGCGGCAATATCGCCATCCTCGGCGCGCTGATGTTGTACCTGGACTTCGTCAATCTGTTCATCTCGTTACTTCAATTGACCGGCACACGGCGCGATTGATCAGCAGGACAGGGAATGACGCGCGATGGACTGGCTGAGCGACCCGCAGGCCTGGACCGGGCTCCTGACGCTGACCGCGATGGAGATCGTCCTGGGCATCGACAACCTGGTGTTCATCGCCGTCCTTGTCGCCCGCGTGTGGCCGGCGCACCAGGCCTGGACACGGCGGGTCGGTCTGGGCCTGGCACTCGTTACCCGGATCGCGCTGCTTGGCGGCATCACCTGGATCGCCGAATTGTCTGCGCCGGTGTTCACGGTGGCCGGCCACGGTTTCTCCTGGCGGGACCTGGTATTGAGCCTCGGTGGCCTGTTCCTTGTCTACAAGGGCACCACTGAGATCCATGCCCGGATCGAGGGCGACACGCATGGTGTGGCCACCACGCCCGCCCGGTCTGGACTGA
>DAICYU010000678.1:2226-2496 GCA_027311485.1 Acetobacteraceae bacterium | reverse complement strand
ACTGGGTCACGCGCTGAAGCTGCAAGGTGCCAGGGGCGCCGCGATTGCCTCCTATGCACGGGCGTTGCGGGTGGACCGCACATGCACGCCGGCGCTGACCGAGCTGATCGCCCTGGGGGAGGGATGGGAAGCCGAGCAGGCGAGTGAGGTTGGGGCGCATATGCTGGGCGATTTGCTGCAAGCCACGCAGCAGATGCGCGCCACGTTGTCTCGGCTGGAACAGGCGCTGCCGGATATGGCGAGCCTGATCAACGTTCCGGTCGCGCGATA
>DAICYU010000678.1:0-2216 GCA_027311485.1 Acetobacteraceae bacterium | reverse complement strand
CGACCTGTTTCAGAGCCGTTCTTCGTTGCCGCCGCCACCGTCCGGGGAAGCGGCGGGGCCGTGGGATGTTATCGTGCTGGGCCGGCATGGCCCGGATGCGGCCATTGCACTGCTGCGCAGCCTGGCTGGGCAGACCGTGCAGCCGGCCTCGGTCACGGTGGTCAGCGATGATCAAGGGACAGCGTCGGCCGTGCGGCGGTTCTGCCATGGCGGCGTGATGTGCCCGGTGGAGGTGGTTGATCCGGCGCAAATGGCGATGCCGCCGTCCGCCGGGTGGGTGCTGGTGATGGACTCGGCCAGCACTTTGGTGCCGCTTGCCCTGGCATGGCTGGCCTGGGCAGCGGCGCAGCTGTCGGCTGACGGCTACTATATGGATGAGGATCATGCGCCGGCCGCCGGCGGTCCGGGCGCGGCTGTCGCGGGCGGTCCGGTGTTGAAGGCTGCGTATGACCCCGAGATCGACAGTCCGCTGTATCGTCATACCGCCGTGGCGCTGCGCGGATCGTTTGCGGATGGCTGCGTGCCTGGACTGGTCGGCGCCGCGGACCCGGTGCAGGCAATGGCGGATGCCGTCGCCGGGGCAGGGGGGATCGGGCATCTGGCTCGCATTCTGGTCCGGCGAACCCGCCCTGTGCCGGCGGCTGTGCGCGCCATTCGGGCCACGGAGCCGGTTGACGATGAGTCGTCCCGGCTGGGCGTGATCATCCCGACCCGGAACGGGGGCGCGGTTCTGCGCGGCTGCCTGGATGCGCTGCGCGCTACAAGCGCCCGGCCCGAACGGGTCGATCTGGTCGTGCTCGATAACGGGTCCGACGATCCAGCGACGCTGGCATTGCTAGAAGACCTGAAAGCCAGCGGGTCCGCGATGGTGATCCGCGACGATGCGCCGTTCAACTGGTCCCGCCTGAACAATATTGGCGTCGCGGCCTGCGACAGCCCGTTGTTATTGTTCCTGAATGATGACGTAACGATAACCGGGACGCACTGGGACTCCATCCTGCGGCACCATCTGGCCCGCCCCCATATCGGCGCCGTCGGCGCTCGGCTGGTCTATCCCGATGGCCGATTGCAGCACGGCGGCATTGTCTTCGGCCCGGGCGACCGCGTGGAGCATGAGGGGCGGGCGAGCATCGGCGTGCCGGACGACATTGCCAGCCGATGGATGACCCGCCGGCGTGTGGCTGCCGTCACCGGCGCCTTCCTGGCCTGCCGGCGTGCCGATTTTGACGCGGTGGCTGGCTTCGACGGTGCCGAGTTCCCGATCTGGTTCAATGACATCGACTTCTGTCTGCGCCTCCGGCAGGCCGGGTTGGCGATTGTCTATGATCCCGCCTTGCAGGCGGTCCACCATGAATCCTGGACGCTGTCAGCCCAGGACCACAGCGAAAAGGACCCCGCGCTCTGGCAGGCTTCACTCAGCGCCATGCGGCGGCGGTGGGGACAGGCGCTGGTGACGGACCCGGGCTTCAATCCGTATTTCGCCCGCACTGGCCGGCCGTTCGAGTTGATGCGGGAACCATCGCCGCATGAAATACAGATGCATCTCGTCAGGTCCGCACGGCCGAACCCGTGGCGGGTCGATTGATCCACCGGCGCCGAATTGCCGGTCGGTGTGCGCCAGACGATCCGCCGCGCGTCCGGCCACGGCCATGATCGGCGGCAAGCCCTATGAGCCGATCACCGCTGCGATGCCGCCGGTGGCGTTGGCCTCGATACGGGCGCTGACCTCCTCGATCGTCGTGCGCTGGCGCATCGCCGCTTCCCGCAGCAGGCGATAGGCGTCAGGCTCGGTCAGACCGTGCGCGGTCATCAGGCGTGTCGTGGCCGCGAACACGGTCCGGCGCGCCTGCGCTCGTCGTTCCAGCCGCGTGACCTGGGCCACAAGTTCCCGTCGGTCAGAGGCGTTATGATAGCCCATGACCAGGGCGGTGTACACGCCGCTCGACCGGATCGGTCGCAACAAATAGGCGGATGGCCGCTGCTGCAGCATCCACTCCAGGCGGCTGGGCGACTCCGCCCCTACGATGCCGATCAGCGGGCCAATCAGGGGCCGTGACTCCGCCGACCCGATCCGGTGCGCCAGGTCACCGTTTCCGGAATCGACGTCGAAGAATACGACATCAGGTTGCCAGGCAACCAGGGATGGGCCCCAGTCGGCTTCGGACTGAACGACAAGGCCCAGCCTGCTCAGCCGGTCTTGCAGCACATGGCGGTCC
>DAICYU010000677.1 GCA_027311485.1 Acetobacteraceae bacterium | reverse complement strand
CTGAAACGACTCCAGGAGTACACGAAACCCACCGCACGAGCGCGGATGCGGGTCGGGAAAAGCTCCTCCTGGTAGTTATGCGCTGAAAACGACAGCCAGGCATTCATCATTGTCTGTAAGGTGCCCAGAATGATGATCCAGGCTGCGCTTGTCTGCTGCGCGAAGGCGATGCCGCAGATGGCGATGCCGGCGCAGGAAATACACACCTGCCATTTGCGTTCGATCTTGTCGGCGAACAGGACGCTGACCAGCGGGAACAGCGGATACGCAAACGCGATGACAAAGGAATATTCCAGCGTCTGCGACACGTGGATCCCCTTGGCGATCAGCAGTGTTGGGACCCAGTTGGCGAAGCCGTAGAACCCTATTGTCTGAAAAAAGTTCGCCACCGATAACATGATGGTGCGGGATCGGTATTCAGGGCTGAACGCTTCGGCCAGCCGTCCCTGTGCCGCGCTTTCCAGGGCGGGCGCTTCGGGCCTGGGCAGCGGCTTGCCATACTCCGCCTCAACCTTCGATTCGATCCGCCGCATGATCTGCTCGGCTTCCTCGATCCGCCCCTGCTGGGCGAGCCAGCGCGGTGATTCCGGTAGCCGCAGGCGAACCAGCCAGACCAGGATGGCGCCGACCGATCCGAACAGTACGACCCAACGCCAGCCGGACAAGCCAAATGGCGCGACGGGATTCAGCAGCCAGGCGAGGAGGCCGACAACAGGCACGGGGATGAAGCCGATTGACTGCTGGATGGCGAACGTCCGGCCACGCGCACGCTTCGGCACAAGCTCGGAAATGAACGTATCGACCGTAACCAGTTCCACGCCGATGCCGACCCCGGCGATCATGCGCCACAGATTGATGCTGTTCGGCGTGTTCTGGAACGCCATGATGAATGAGGCTACACAATACCAGACCAGCGATATGGTGAACACCGTCCGTCGACCGAAACGGTCTGCCAGTTGAGTGAAGAACATTGTGCCGATGAACAGCCCGGTGAACAGTGCCCCGATGAATGAGGCAAGGCCGGTAAACCCGAACAGCGAAACGGTCGTCGGGGTGAAGATCTTGTCCGCGAACATGCCCGGCGCGATCGAACCGGTCAGGAAGATGGCATAGGTGTCGAACCATCCGCCCAGAGAAATCAGCAGAACCAGCACCCAGATATGCCGCGTCATCGGCAGCCGGTCGAGCCGGGCGGTAATGCGTGCAGCCTGGTCGCTGTGCGTCGTGGCATCCATTATGGTGTCCCTCCCGGGCGCATCTACGCGCGCCTTTTCGTGTGGGTTCCTGTCTTGAAGCCGTCCCGTCCTACCGCGCGCCACCTGGGCTCCGCGATGCTCGAAGCTTGCGACGAAGCCGGCGGCGGCGCAACGCCCACGTGCATCGCGGGTGTTTATTGATACCAAAAAGTAATATATATCCGGACTTTGCCGTGATCGGGACTGCCGGCATGGGACAGGCACACTGGCCTATTGGCGCCGCGCCGCCTGCTTGTCTCATGTCCGGCTTCGGCTACGATCACCGCATAACCAACAAGCGGGTGGAACAATGGACGCCGAAGCCAAGAAAACTGTGCTGCGCATGATCCCCTATGGCATCTACGTGCTGACCGCCGATGACGGCAAAGGGGCGATGGGGGCCGCCACAGTGAACTGGGTCACGCAGAGTGCCTTCAACCCGCCGTTGGTGGTGGTTGGCGTCAAGGCCGATTCCGGCGCCTACGCCGCGGTGAAAAGCGCCAGCAGCTTCACGCTGAACATGCTGGGCAAGGATCACAAAGGCCTGGCCTTCGCCTTCTTTAAACCGGCAAAGATCGAGAACGGGCAGCTGTCCGGCCAGGGCTTCACCCGCGGTAGCAACAACGCGCCGATCCTGGATGGCGCCCTGGGTGCGGTTGAATGCAAGGTGACCGCGATCATTGAGCAGGGCGACCACCACATTGTCGTGGGCGAAGTGACCGAGGCGCATCTGCATCACGCCCCGGCCGGACGGCCTGACGCGGCGATCCTGGAAATGAAGGACCTGGGCGACACCGTATTCTACGGCGGTTGAGGAATCCGGCCGCGCTCGGCCTGACTGATGTCCGGGCCGACAGACATCCGTCACGCCGTCCCATCTTGCTCCGGCCGCCGCTCCGTCCTTCACTGCGCCAAGCAACCAAGGGGAACCGTATGGCGCACCGTTTTGAAGGACGCACGGCCATTGTCACGGGCGGCGTTTCCGGCATTGGCGCAGGCATTGCGCACCGCCTCGCAGCGGAGGGTGCCAGACTGAGCCTGTGGGATATGAACCAGGCCGCTCTGGATCAGTCCGGCGCTCCGCATACCGTTGCCGTCGATGTGACCGATCCGGACGCGGTCCAGCATGCCGCCGATGCGACGGCGGCTTCGCTCGGGAAGATCGACATTTTGGTCACCTCGGCCGGCGTCACCGGGCCGAATGCCACTACCTGGGATTATCCGGTGTCCGCCTGGGACCGGGTGATCGACATCAACCTGA
>DAICYU010000676.1 GCA_027311485.1 Acetobacteraceae bacterium | reverse complement strand
GGGGTGATCGCGCCTTCGCCGACCTCGCCGACTTCGCCGCCCGCGTCGATCCGCGCCAGATCAATCGCATGCAGCTGGAAAACCTGGTTCGCGCCGGCGCCTTCGACCGTCTGGACCCGAATCGCGCCCACCTGTTCGCAGCCGCCGATACCATCCTCCGCCGAGCCCAGGCGGATCAGGAGCAGAAGGAGAGTGGGCAGATCGCGTTGTTCGGTGGCGGCGCGAGCAAGCCGGAACCGCTCCGGCTGGCCGACATCCCCGACTGGCCACCGCTGGAGCGCCTGTCCTTCGAGGCCGAGGCCATCGGCTTCCACCTGACCGCCCACCCGCTGGACACATACGCCCAGGCGCTGCGCCGCCTCGGCGTCACCACGACCGTGCAGGTTGAAAGCCGCGCCGCCAACGGGGTCGGACGCATCAAGCTCGCCGGCACCGTCGTCTCCAGCAAGGAACGCATCACCCGCACGGGCAGCCGCATGGCCTGGGTCCGCATCTCCGATGCCGCTGGCTCGATCGAGGTCACCCTTTTCAGCGAAGTCCTCAAACGCGCCCGTGACATCCTGGCCGCCGGATCGAACGTGCTGGTCACCGCCGAACTGAAGACGGAAGGTGAGGCGGTTCGGGTCACCGCCATGGACGTCGTGCCGTTGGACCAGGCCGCAGCCAATGCCGGCGCATCGATCCGTGTCTGGCTGCGCGCCACCGCCGCGGTGCCGCACATTCGCGAAATACTCGGCCGCGAGTCGGGCGGGCGTGGCCGCGTCACCCTCGTGCCCCGGCTGGACAATGAGCAGGACGTCGAAATTGCCCTTCCAGGCGGCTACAACGTAACACCTCGTCTTGCCCAGGCATTGAAATCGCTGCCCGGCGTCGATCAGGTCGAGGAAGTGTGACATCGCACAACCGGGCGATGCGTCCTACCCCGGTTCGCGACGATGGCACCCGATGTTACCGGTAAAGGCGACGACCCGCCGCCGGGACACACCCGGTGTGCATTCCGGGTCGTGAGCGGAGGATTATGAAAGCGCACGTGAAGCGGATTTTAAGGCAGTTCGACCTCGATTTGGTTCGGGCGAGTTCCAGGCAGACCATCATGGATTTCCTGACCGACAGGAAAATCGACCTGGTACTGGATGTCGGCGCAAATGAGGGACAATTCGCCAGATCGCTGCGTGCGAGTCACTACCAAGGCTGGATCAGGTCGTTCGAGCCGATCGCCTCGGTCGCGCAGGTCCTGGCGACCAGTGCCGCCGGCGATCCGAAATGGGATGTTGAAACCTTTGCGCTGGGCGCGACGGCGGAGCGCGCGGCGATCAACGTGTCCGACTCGACCGTGTTCAGCTCCCTGCGGGACACCACGGACGCCGCGGAGCGGTTTTCCGAACAGGCGGCCGTTCACCGTACTGAGGAGATCGAGGTCCGCACCCTGGACGACGTTGTGCCGACGATGCCGGCAAACACGCTGCTGAAGATCGATACGCAGGGATTTGAAAAGCAGGTGCTGGACGGGGCCCGCAGGACGCTGCCGGCGCTGAAAGGCGTGCTGATGGAGCTGCCGATTATCCAGCTTTACCACGGCAACTGGAAATTCCATGAGGCTGTGGAGTACATGGACCGGGCTGGCTTCGTCCCGGCGCAGATTCACCCGGTGAACTTCCACTGGCGGGACAAGGTGTCGCTGGTTGAGGTGGACTGCCTGTTCCGTCCCAAGAACGAGGAAGTCGACGCCAACCTGCGGGCGCATTGATCCCGGCGGGCGTTACGCCCGCAGCGTATTGCGCGACCACACACCGAAAATCACCACCAATGCGACCGCCAGACCGTACCAGGTGATGGCATAGGACAGATGGTTGTTGAGTGGCCGCGGCAGATGCTGGGCCGGCGCCGGATAAGCCCCGGCGCTTTCCGGCCCGAGGGCCACAATGACAAACGGCTCCGGGTCCGGCAGGTGCAACGCCGCCGCGATCGCCTTCGGGTCCAGCGTATAGAAATGCCGTTCGGCGAAATTGTCGGACGGCTGGAACCACGACCGCCCCTGGGCCTGGTGAACATAGCCCTGGACCGTCACCACCCCGGGCGGATTGTCCACGGGCGCGCTCGCCACATCGGGCACCCAGCCACGCTCGACCATGATGGGCGGCCCGTCCGGCCGTTCCAGCGGGACGATCTGAAAGTACCCCATCTGCGGGACGTTCCGCACATCCCGCACCTCGGCGCCGTACCAGACCGCCTTGTCGTACTCGAACCGTCCCGACACCGACACTTTCTGGTACGGTGACGGATTCGCGGTCAGCGGCGCCGGTGCGCCGGCCTCGGCGGCTGCGATCCGCGCCAGGATGCCCTCCTTCCAGTGCAGCCTGTACACCTGCCAGGTTCCCAGCCCGATCAGCAGAGCCAGCATCACGGCGACGCTCAGGCCAGGAGCCAGCAGTCGGCGCCAACGGTTTCTCATGCGCCGCGGGGGTGGAAATAAGGATTCACGGCGATGATCGCTCCAACGGGATACCACGGCAGGCACATCGTAACAGGC
>DAICYU010000675.1 GCA_027311485.1 Acetobacteraceae bacterium | reverse complement strand
GCCGACCACCTCCTGCCGGATATGCCGGCCGACACGCTGATCGCCGACAAGGCGTTCGATGCCGACACGCGCCTGATCGAACCGTTGGCCGCAGCCGATAAGGCCGCCGTCATACCACCCAGAGCCGGCAGAAAGACGCCGCGTGATTTCGATCGGCACACTTATCAAGCGCGCCATCTCATCGAGAACTTCTTCGCCAAGCTCAAGCAATACCGGGCCATTGCCACGTGATACGACAAAACCGCGCGCAACTTCCTCGCCGCCGTTCACCTGGCCGCCACTGTCGTTTGGCTTAATTGACGACACGCCCTAATATCTTGCTGACGGGCATTCAATCAACCGGATTGACGAACTGCTGCCATGGCGGATGCGTTCCGCTGAGGCCGCCGAACCGTCGTAGCCAAGAACCGCAACCGGCGTTCACCGAGCGACACCCGGGACGGTTCAGACCGGACGCTTCCAATTGACTACGACCGCGAGAGGTACAAGTGGCGCCATCTCGTCAAGAACTTCTTCGCTGCCATCAAATAATTCCGCCGCATCGCCACGCGCTATGGCAAGACAGACAGCAGCGCCAAGGCGATGGCCTATCTCGTCAGCGGCGTCGTAGGCTCGCGTTGAATGTCAACAGACCCTAACACTACTTTGGCAGATTAGCGCTGCGCGGCTGCTTGAGTGGCATGGCACAATGTGGACATCGCGATGGTGAGGGTGGACCGAGGTAGATGAGGATGGCTTGCCGCACCGCCGGCAGGCTTGGCTGTGGGGGTGGCCCTTTGATTCTTTTTTCCCCGCTCGCCTGATCGAGGCGGCGGGATTGCATGAACGCGTAGGCGATCATTGTCATCAAGCCATGGCGATGCAAGCCGGCCCATGAACGTCCCTCGAAGTGATCGAGGCCGAGTTCCTTCTTTAGTTGCTGGTGCGCCTGTTCACAGATCCAACGCGCCTTGATCGTGCCGGCGAGCGTCTTGATCGGCGTGCCGACGGGCAAGTTCGGCAGGTCGTATTTGCGCTCGCCGTTGGAGCGACGCGCGCCGATCAACCAAGCCTCTTCGCCAGGCATGTGTTGGCCACCTATGTCCCGGATGCGCTGCGTGGGGCCATTGGCGACCCGCACACGCACGGCAGCGAACCGTGCCGACAGGCGCCCCTTGGTGCCACGGCGCCAGCTGACTGACCGCCAGGACGCGTCCGTCAGCATGGTCTGCGCCGCGACCGATTTGCTGTCGGGGATATGGCGCTGGCGGGGACGGCCCCGACCTGCAACAGGAAAGACCAGCGACACATCGGCCGGATAGACTTTCTGATGACGGGGAATGCCGACGGCTCATTGCAGACCCCGCTCGCTAAGCGAGTGCCGGAACGGCGCGCTCAGACCATAGCCGGCATCGGCCAGCACGCACCCGAACCGCAGGCCGGCGGCTATCACCCGGTCGATCTCCTCGATCGCGATCTCCGGCTTGCTGTGGAATGCCTGACGGTCTGCGGGCACCCGCGCCCGGTCCATACGCACAGAATCCCTCGTCCAACTCTCTGGTAGGAACAATCACAGACCCACCATCACCATCACCGGCACCTTGCCGCTCGCCAGTGTCACCGAGACCAGCGTCTGGCAGTTGGCGTTCTTGCCCAGGGCCGAAGCATATTGCGGGGCCACGCCGACCGAGTGGCTGCCCTTCTTCGGCAACGCCGTGTCGTCGATGACCAGCACCGCGTCATCTCCACCGACAAGCCGATCCGCCTGCATGAGCAGTTCCGCTTCCAGCGGTGCCGCATCCCAGACGCCAGTTGCCACGAAGTGATGCAGCCGGTCATACTCGCCCGGTGCAAGCCGTTCCGCCATCGGCTGAACGCTCTTGCGATCGCCAGGACCGATCAACCCCGCAACATAGAGCGGGCATATCCGCTGTCGCGTCTTGTTGCCCAGACGCCTAAGGAACGGCTCAAGCCAGATCTCAAGCTCGCCAGTCCAATCCGATGCACCACGTGCCATGGCCGGTTCTCCAAAACCGACCCCTTACGAATCACGCAAAACCCGATCCGGGAATCCCTAAAACAACGAGTTCACGCATCATCTGCCAAAGTAGTGCTAAAGCCACCTCGCAGCGAAACATCTCGACCACATCCGACTGGGATCAGGATGAAGGTCGCCTGAGCGGACAGCATCAACCCGTTGGACAACCACCATAACGGATCAGCCTCGCTGTCGCTGCAAGTCTGAGCTTTTGCAGTTTAGCCACGTCTGGAGATCGCTTCATCCGCAAAACGCAAAGATTATAGGCCCTCGAAAAGGGCGGTAGTGATGTATCGCTCAGCGAACGACGGAATAATAGTCACAATTCGTTTGCCGGCGAACTCTGCACGCTTTGCCACCTTCAATGTAGCAGCCAAAGCTGCTCCGGAGGATATCCCTCCTGGAATGCCTTCCGTTTTAGCAAGCCGACGCGCGCAGGCCATGGTTTCATTGTTGCTTACCTCAACCACTTCATCAATCACCTTGGTGTCCAGGATGTCCGGGACAAAGCCGG
>DAICYU010000674.1 GCA_027311485.1 Acetobacteraceae bacterium | reverse complement strand
GGTTGGTGCCCGGGCCCGCCGTATCGGCCGCGTATTCCTTGCGGGTCACCACGACCGGAATGTCCGACTCGATCGCCTCCGTCGCCGGGTCGATGTTGTTGGCAAGCTGGAACACCGTATAGCTGTCGCCATCCGCATGCTTCGTGCCGCTCCACGGCCCATGCTCGCCACCGCACTGCGCCACCGTCACCCAGGGCGTGCCGTCCTTGTGAACACCATTGCCATTATGAATCATCAGCGAACCGTAGTCGCCGCCCACCGCATCCTCGCCCAACGCCTTCGCCAGCGCACGATACACCGCCAGCAGAACCGGCCCCGAGCTTTCCCAATACAGAAAAATCGCGCCATCAGGCGGCGTCGCGCTACAAAATGTCCCCGGTGGAATGACGATGTCGATGTTGCGGTAGCATCCCGACGAATACGGCGCCTGCTGCTCGATCAACATCTTCAGTGCCACGCCAACCGATGCCTTCACGTCCAGCGGCCCGCAATTGACGCTGCTGCGCGCCTGCACCGAAGTCCCGCTGAGGTCAATCTCGACGTTGTCGCCGTATTTGACCAACCGGAGCTTTAGCCTGTACTCGATCGAGGCATCCACACCGTCGGCATCGAAGCCGTCCTCGCCTTCATAGACGCCGTCAGGGATTTTCGTCCGGATCGCCTCCCGCATCGCGTCGGCGGACACATCGCAACTGTAGCGGATCGCGCCCAGGAAGGCCTCGACCCCGTACCGCTCGACGCTTTCCAGCAGCAACCGCTCGCCCAGCCGCAGGCTCTGGTAAAGCGACTTGATGTCCGGCAACAACAGGGAGCAGAACCGCGCATTATCGAAGATCAGGTTGAATGTCGAGCGGACAGGCTTGTCCCCGCGATAAAGGAATGTCGGTGGAATCACCAGCCCTGTTTCATAAACGTTGCGCTTGCTGCCACTGAAACCGGCGGGCACGACGCCACCCATGTCAAGCTGGTGGGCACGGATCGTCACAAAGGCAATGATCCGGCCGTCGTGGAAAACCGGGCGGGTGAAACTGACATCGTTCACATGATTGCCCGCGCGGTACGGATCGTTGGTGACCAGTACGTCGCCCGGTTTGAGATTCTCGACGCCGATTTCTTCCACCGTGTTGCGCGTAGCCTCGGCCATGGTGCCCATAAACAGCAGCAGGCTGTCGCTGACCGTGCTCATCGGATAATTCATTTCGGGCGGCCCGGATATGGTCGCCGCGAAGTCATACCAGTCCCGCAGGATCAGGGAAAAGGCGTTGTTCAGCAGCCCGGTGCTCATGTGCTGGACGACATATCGCATCCGGCTGGACAGCACCGATGCGGTGAAGCGGTCAGCACCGTAAAGGCGGGCGAACTGATCATCGTTCAAATCCCGCAGCGGCACCTGCTCAGCGTTGATCGCAGTCATCTTGAATGACCTCTAACCGGGGTTAACGCGCGCGACGGATGCGCAACTCGCCATACGGGCCGACGCGCATGACCTGGCCGGGCAACATGAACGTTGTCGACAGGGGCTCCCTGATGATCGCGGGCCCCATGATTTCATCACCGTGTCGAAGATCGGTCCGCTGATACTCTCCGGCCCGCACGACCTGTTCGGTCAGATAATGAATTTCGACCTGCCGCACCGGTGTCGGGCGGCCGACATCCCGCATGGGCAGCTTCGGATAATCAACCTTCTGCGTCGGAATGACCGCTTCGACGCGATACGTGACGCCCTGCACCGGCAGCGCCGGGAAGCGGTTGCCCGATCGAGCCTCATAGGTGTCGTGGAAGTTATCGATCATCGTCTGCACCGCGTCCGGCGTGATACGCCCGGACGGGATCGGAATGAATGGCGTCTCCCACGTCTGCCCGGCAAGCCGGCCGTCGAACGCCCGGATGAACCGCAGGTCCGGGTGCTTGTCCTTGAACCGCGCCCGCATGCGTTCTTCCATCTCCTGGAAGACCTTGTCGATGGTCGGCGCCGCATCGGCGCTCAGGATGGTGTAGGCGCTGCGGCTGTCGCCATAGGTTTGCTCGGAACTGACGAGACCGAGGGCCGAGAACAGGCCAGGATGCGGCGGAACGATGACCTCGGCGGCATGGACCAGATCGAGCGTGGCAGGCAGCAGCATCGGTCCGGCGGCGCCGAACGCCACCAGGCTGTAGTCGCGCGGGTCAACGCCATGCCGGATCGCCACGTTCGTCAGGCCTTCGGCGATGTTGTTGATCCCGACATTGAATGCATACCGGATGCGGTCGGTGACCGAGAGCTTGCTGTCCAGCTGCTCAAACGCCTGCAACGACAGCGCCTTATCCAGCTTCATGCGTCCGCCGACGAAGCCGTCCGGGTCGATCACGCCCATCAGCAGGCATGTATCGGTGGTCGTTGGCTGCTGCCCGCCTTTGCCGTAACAAGCCGGTCCCGGGTCGGCGCCGGCGCTGCCGGGACCGACCATCAACTCCCCGGCGGCGCTGATCGTGACCAGGCTGCCGCCACCCGCGCCAATGCTGGAAACCTCATTGGAAAGCGCGTTGACGATCAG
>DAICYU010000673.1:2309-2546 GCA_027311485.1 Acetobacteraceae bacterium | reverse complement strand
ATGATGACCACCCGCACCGCAGGATCCTCGGCAATTGCGGCAAGCTGCTTGTCCAGCGCCTGCATCAACCCCATTGAGAGCGCGTTGCGCGCATCGGGCCGGTTCAGCGTCAGGGTGGCGACGCCATCGCTATCGTGGCGGAGCAGGATCTCGGTCATGATGTGAACACTATATCAAAGGAAGCCGCCATGGGCACCGCTACCACCCAGCCGCGCGGGGAATTGTCGCTGCGCACCG
>DAICYU010000673.1:0-2299 GCA_027311485.1 Acetobacteraceae bacterium | reverse complement strand
GACACAAAGCCTTCCCACTCATCCCGAGCCCATTCTGCGCATCCAGCCGATGCCGTCCGACGTGAACATGCACGGAGACATTTTCGGCGGCTGGATCATGTCGCTGATGGATCTGGCCGCCGGGGTGGCGGCTGGCAGCCGAGCCAAGGGGCGCGTTGCGACGGCGGCGGTATCGAACCTGAGTTTCATCCAGCCGGTTAAGGTCGGCGATGTCGTCTGCGTCTATACCGAGATCACCCGGACCGGCCGGACATCCGTCACAGTCGGGGTCGAGACCTGGGTCCTGCGCCGCAACCAGGGGGAGCGGGAGCGTGTGACGTTCGCCGAATTCGTCCTGGTTGCGGTGGATGACGGCGGCGCGCCGCGCCCGCTGCCCGCCGTGTGACGCATCAGGCGGCGTGCGCGTCCGTGGACGGGTGTTCGGCCGTGGTGCCGTACGTCGCCATCCAGTGCCGGGCGAGGCGCAGGGCATCATCGCGGGTGAGCCATGACCAGTCGGCGCCGCGGGCCCGCACCGCGATCCAGGGCGTATCGCCGCTGATGTGTTCCTCGACCGAGACGGCTCCGAATGTTTGCATGATGGGGTCCTCCGCTGGGTGTCTGCATCGACAGGGATGGTTCTACGTCGCGTCCCAACGCGCTGCTGTGACCTGCGCCACGCTTCCGGCCATGCATTTTGATGCTTGGCCAACCCCGGCGGGTGCGGCAGTGTGCCGGCCAATCGCGTGTCAGAGGAAACGGAAATGGCCAGCCTGCCCAACCGGTTGCCCGGACTGAACTTCGACCTGGGTGAAACCGCCGATATGCTGCGGTCTCAGGTTGAAGCCTTTGCCGCGGCCGAGGTCGCGCCGCGCGCCGCGCAGATCGATCGCGAAAACGCTTTCCCGATGGATCTATGGCCGAAGATGGGCGCCCTGGGCGTGCTGGGTATCACGGTCGAGGAAGAATACGGCGGCGCCGGCATGGGCTACCTGGAGCACGTCGTCGCGGTGGAGGAGATTTCGCGCGCGTCGGCCTCGGTTGGGCTTTCCTATGGCGCGCACTCCAACCTGTGCGTCAACCAGATCCGGCGCAACGGGAACGAGGACCAGAAGCGCCGCTACCTGCCGGGCCTGATCGACGGCACGAAGGTCGGCGCGCTGGCCATGAGCGAACCCGGCGCCGGGTCGGACGTTGTCAGCATGCGCACGCGGGCCGACAAGCGCGGTGATCGCTACGTGCTGAACGGCGGCAAGATGTGGATCACCAACGGGCCGGACGCCGACGTCCTGGTCGTTTATGCCAAGACCGATCCGGCGGCGGGCTCGCGCGGCATCACCGCGTTCCTGGTCGAAAAGGGCTTCAAGGGATTCTCCACCGCGCAGAAGCTGGACAAGCTGGGCATGCGCGGCTCCAACACCTGCGAACTGGTGTTCGTGGACTGCGAGGTGCCTGAGGAAAACGTGCTGAGCCAGGTCGGGCGCGGCGTGAACGTGCTGATGAGCGGCCTGGATTATGAGCGTGCGGTGCTGGCGGCCGGCCCGTTGGGGATCATGCAGGCCTGCATGGATGTGGTGGTGCCGTATGTGCATGAGCGGAAGCAGTTCGGCCAGGCGATCGGCGAGTTCCAGCTGATGCAGGGCAAGCTGGCAGACATGTACACCACCATGAACGCCGCCAGATCATACGTTTATGCCGTGGCCAAGGCCTGCGACCGCGGTGAGACGACCCGCAAGGATGCCGCTGGCGCGATTCTGTACGCCGCCGAGAAAGCGACCTGGATGGCGCTTGAGGCGATCCAGGCACTGGGCGGTAACGGCTACATCAACGACTATCCCACCGGACGCCTGCTGCGCGACGCCAAGCTGTACGAGATTGGCGCCGGCACCAGCGAAATCCGCCGCATGTTGATCGGGCGCGAACTGTTCGCGGAGACGGCATGATGCGATCGGCCGCCGGGATGGAATACCGCTGCCCATGACCATTCTCCGTTCCGATATCACCCCCCGCTCACCCGAGTTCGCCGCCAACGCCGAGGCGATGCGGGCCCATGTCGCCGACCTGCGGACAAAAGTCGCCGAGGTTTCGCAGGGCGGCGGGGCGACTGCCCGCGAACGGCATGTCTCGCGCGGCAAGCTGCTCGCCCGCGACCGGGTTGCCACCCTGATCGATCCGGGCTCCCCGTTCCTGGAATTGTCCCAGCTGGCTGCCTACGGCCTGTATGGCGGCGAGGTGCCGGCTGCCGGGATCATCACCGGCATCGGCCGCGTGTCGGGGCGGGAGTGCGTGATTGTCGCCAATGATGCCACGGTCAAAGGTG
>DAICYU010000672.1 GCA_027311485.1 Acetobacteraceae bacterium | reverse complement strand
GCTGTTGCGCGCGGTCTCGTAAAACGGCGGCGGGTCGGACGATGTCGCGATATCGGCAGGCGCGGCGCCCAGGCCCGTCAGCTGAATCCGTCGGCGCCAGAGGTCACGCAACAATGCCAGACCGGCCACTGTGCTGACCAGGCCGACGATCGCGTAGCCGCCCAGGATTCGTGGCAGCGATGCGCCGCAGACCGCGGTTGCCATGATGACGGCGAAGCGCCCGCCCTGCGTCATTCCCTGCCAGCCGGAAAGGGCGCCATAACGACCTTCCAGCTGCAACCGTGCGGCTGCCAGTTCGACGAAAAGCTGGCCCAGCAGGATCGGAGCGGACGTAGCCAGCAGAAACATCAGGTCGGCAGGCCCGTTGGCGCGCGGTAGCACGTAGCCCGCCAATGCAAGCACGCTCAGCAAGGTTGCGAGACCGGCGAGCTGCGCGCAGCGCGGAAGCCAGCGCACCGCCCCCCAGCCCTCGCGCCCGAACGACTGCAGGATAAAGTAGTTGATCCCTGCCGTGGCCACGGGGGTCAGGAAGTTGATGACCGCCAGCAGTGCCGCGATCGGTCCGACTTCGGCAATCGGCAACTGCCGGGTCAGCATGACCTGCGTCAGGAATGCCAGCGCGGAAAAAGCGAGCGTGCCGCTGAACAGCATCGCGAGTGTGGCGGAGAAGCGCAGCAGAGCCGGGTGGATGCCGATCGAGCGCGACTTCATCACACGAATCCGAAGGACGCGTCGGCAGGCACCCGCAACAGTCGCCGATACAAGGCGATGTGCTCGGCAATGTTCCGTTCGACAGTGAAATCCGAACGGGCCCGCTGTTTTGCCCGTGCGCCCAACCGCGCGCAGAGGTCCCGATCATAGAGTAATGTCTGTAAACCGATGGCATAGCCGTCGATGTCGCCTACAGTCGTGAGATAGCCGGTCCTTCCATGCTCGATCAGTTCAGGAACGCCGCCGACCCTGGATGCGATCGTCGGAATGCCCATGTGCATAGCTTCTATGACTGAAATCGGCAGTCCTTCCGAGAGCGACGGCAACAGCATCACCCGCGCCTGACGGAGTAATTTCAGTCCTTCCGCATGCGGCTGGTCGCCAAAAAAGGTGACCTGTTCCTGTAGCCCCACCGCTGCGACGCGTTCGCGCAATGCGGGCTCCAGGGTGCCACCGCCGATAATCGCCATTGTCGGACTTGCCGGCCGCAGCGCCAGCAGCACGTCGGCAAGCGCCATCGGATTCTTCACCGCTTGAAGCCGGCCGAGGAAAGCCACATCGAACCGCGGCAGCCCGGTCCGCCGCTCGTGATGAACCGGCGCCGCGGCCCCATTATAGATCACATAGTGTCCGTGCCCCGGCTCAAGCAGGCGATGTGCGAACGCCATGTCCCGATCATACTGGGACACAAACACTGTGGCTGCTGACCGTGCTATGCATATCCGTTCGGCGGCGCGCGCAAGATGCCGCACGCCTGCCGGCTTTGCCGGATAGTGAAATCCGTGGACGGTATAAACCGTCGGCACGCCCCGCGTTGCAGGCAGCAGGGACAGAGGCAGTCCGGCGCGCGCACCATGCGCGTGGGCCAGCCAGACCTCGGACTTTTTGATGTAGCGGTTCAGGATCCGGGCGAGCGCAACCGTCGTTCTGCGGCGCGAGAAGTCCAGTTCCAGGACCCGGGCGCCGAACCGTCTGGCTTCGTGAACAGCGTAGCTATCCCGTTCGCTTGCGAGCGTCACCTCGAAGCCCTGGCGCAGCAAACCCTGGACGAGGCCAAGCACAGCGACCGTGCCACCGCCGATGGCCCCGCTGCCGACAATCTGCAGGATATGCGGTGTCCCGCTTCGGCGCGCGGCCGCGTGCTGCAATCCGTGCGTCAGGCTCCGGTCGTCCTGGAATTCGCTGCCGACAATGTCCATCACGCAATCGCCGGTATTGTTTCAAGTGGACTCGGACGAAGGTCAATCAAATCGTCGCGGCTCGTCGCAGGACGGCTCAACGCCCGCTCAATCGTGAGCAGCATCGCCTGGTGGAAACGGTCACCGGAAAATGCGCCTGCGTGCGCCGCAATCATATCCGGGTCGAACAGAGACTCGGTTGCCTCGTACCGCCGAACCGCGTCGATCAAGGCTTCTGGCGTCTGCTCCTGGAACAGCAGACCGGTTTCACCTGGAACAACCGTTTCCAGCGCGCCGCCGCGGCCGTAGGCCAGCACCGGACGCCCCGACGCCATCGCCTCGAGCGGAACGATGCCGAAATCCTCCTCACCTGGAAATACCAGCGCCCGGCAGCCCCTGTAGGCCGCGCGCAATTCGTTATCGTCCACACGTCCGAGAAACCGGATGGTCGGTCCGGCCAGACGCATCAGCTCGGCGCGTTGGCCGCCGTCGCCAACGATGACAAGCGGTTTCTGCAGACGATTGAACGCCTCGATCGCCAGCCCGACCTGTTTGTAGCCGATCAGTTGCCCGACATAGAGGTAGTAACCATCCTCACGGCGCGGCGTTGGGGTGAACCGCTCCGTATCCACCGGCGGATGCACGACGGTGGCATCACG
>DAICYU010000671.1 GCA_027311485.1 Acetobacteraceae bacterium | reverse complement strand
CCGGTCCAGCATCTCGGCGTACGTGAAGTGCTTCACCATGCCGGTCATCGGGCTGTCGTAGATCAGCGCGGTCTGGCTGCCGCGCCCGGCGGCGACGTGCCGGTCCAGGCAGTTGAAGCAGGTGTTCAGCATGCCGCCGGCGAACCATTGCCCGAACGCGCCCAGGGCGGGATCGAAGACCTTCTCCCAAGGCTTGTCCCAGGTGATGCCCTGGGCTTCGGCCTGCCACCAGGCTTCCGGGTCGCGCTGCCAGGCGCCATAGGCTGCATCATACGTGACGGCAGTGGTCATGGTTTGCTCCCCTTGGTTCGTTGGCCGGCCTGGTTCGTTTACCGGTCAGCACGGCTTGCATCGCTATGGATGGGCTTGCGCATTGACCGGCGTCAATGGTTTCTGCCCGATTGGTGGAAACGGAGGAAGACATGCAGATTTCGGGGTTGGCGGCTCTGGTGACGGGTGGCGGATCGGGCCTGGGCGCGGCCACGGCAGCGCATCTTGCCGGGTTGGGCTGCAAGGTCGCGGTCGTGGATATCAACCAGGCAGCGGCCGAGGCGCAGGCGGAACGCATCGGCGGCCTTGGCATCGCCTGCGACGTCGCCGACGCCGAATCGGGGGAAGCTGCGTTCTCCCGCGCGCGAGCCGCGCACGGGCCGGTCCGCATCCTGGTAAACTGCGCCGGCGTCGGCACGGCGGGGCGGATCGTCGGGCGTGACGGCCCACTGAAACTGGACGCGTTTGAGCGGGTGATCCGAATCAATCTGATCGGCAGCTTCAACATGCTGCGGCTCGCCGCGGCCGAGATGTCGGCCGCCGACCCTCTGGAGGAGAATGAACGCGGGGTGATCATTAACACCGCCTCGATCGCCGCGTATGAGGGACAGGTGGGCCAACCGGCCTATGCCGCGTCGAAAGGCGGCGTGGTCGGGATGACGCTGCCGGCGGCGCGGGAACTGGCGCGGGCCGGAGTGCGGGTGATGACGATCGCGCCCGGCCTGTTCCATACGCCCATGGTGGATGGGCTGCCGCCTGACGTGCAGGCCAGCCTGGGCGCAGGCATCCCCTACCCGCCCCGGCTTGGGCAGCCCGGTGAGTACGCAGCCTTGGTGGAGCACATCGTACGCAACCGGTTCCTGAACGGCGAAGTCATCCGCCTGGACGGTGCGCTGCGTATGACCCCGCGCTAGTGGCGCATGAGGTGAATCGCGGGCGTCGCGCGGCGTTGACGTCCCGTCACACCGCGCGTACCACGCTAAGCTGTTGGCCGCCATAAGCCGGCCAACAGCTTAGCGCCTGGTTGACGGCGCTAAATTATGCAACCTCGGTTGGTCATGCGCTATTGGAACGCCTTGATCGCGTTCACCAGGGTCTGAATCACACCCCAGACAAGGGGTATGCCGACGAAACCCCAGGCCAGGATCAGCTTGATACCATTGCCGACCAACGCCGTGTCCTTGTTCACCGCCATGGTCAGCGCCCCCTTGCTGTCGGGGCTGCTTCAACCCCGCCGTCCACCGCCGGCATGTAGAATCGGTCATGCACCGGCTTGATAAACATGTTGCAGATAAAACCGATGACCAACAGACCAGCCATGAGATACATTGTCGTATTGTATGCCTGTGCCGGCGCAACGCCATGGCCGATGTTATATTGCCGGATGTAGTTCACCAGCACCGGCCCGAAAATGCCCGCCATCGCCCAGGCCGTCAGCAACATGCCGTGAATCGCGCCGACATAGCGGGTGCCGAACAAATCGCGCAGAAAGGCAGGCGCCGTGGAGAAGCCACCCCCATACATGCTGAAGATCAGGGCATAGCACAGCACAAACAGGGCCACGCTGCCGGCCGCGCCGCTGCGTGGCACCAGCAGATAGAGCGCGGCACCGAGCACGAAGAAAACGAAGTAGGTGTTCTTTCGACCGATATAGTCCGACACCGTGGACCAGAAGAACCGGCCCGCCATGTTGAACAGGCTGAACAGGCCCACAAGGCCCGACGCCGCCACGGCCGTGATCTTGCCCCTGAACATTTCCTGGCTCATGGCCGAGGCCTGCCCCAGCACCCCGATTCCCGCCGTGACATTCAGGCAGAGGACCCACCAGACCAGCCAGAATTGCGGTGTCTTGATCGCATCGTACACGAACACGTTGCGTGAGGTCACCAAATGCCGAGGTGTCGTTGGCGCCTGATAGCCGGCTGGCGCCCAGCCCGGCGGAGGAACGCGAACGATCGCCGCACCAACCATCATGAAGCAGAGATAGACAATGCCCATGACGACAAAGGTTTCGGCCACACCGACATGGTTCGGCGTCGCAAACCGGCCCATGAGCCATACCGACAGCGGCGCGGCGATGAAGGCCCCGCCGCCAAAGCCCATGATCGCCATCCCGGTTGCCATGCCCGGCCGATCCGGGAACCACCGGATGAGAGTAGAGACAGGTGAAATGTAACCAAGTCCGAGCCCGCAACCACCGAGTACGCCGTAACCCAGGTAAACAAGCCATAGATTGTGGAGATAAATGCCAATTGCCGACAGAAAAAATCCTCCCGACCAGCACA
>DAICYU010000670.1 GCA_027311485.1 Acetobacteraceae bacterium | reverse complement strand
GTCATGGCTTTCGCGCGCCCATCGCGACCTGCAGGGCCGCAGATGGCCCGCGAAGCTGGCGACGGCCGCCTATGTGGCGCTTGTCGCGTTGGCGGCGAACAAGACCGGTATCGCCTACATCCTGTTCCCAGAGCTTGGCGCGCTCGCGCACGACATCTTTCAGCGACCGCACGGCACCTGGGCAACGGCCCCGCTGATGCTGGTGCTGACACCATTCCTGACCGCCATGTTGGGCACCCTGCTGACCCAGCACCTGCCCTACGGCGTGGTATCGGTCCTGCTGAGCGTCGGCAGTTCGATTCTCATCATCCGTTTGCTGAGATCTCCGATCGCTCCCGCGATCTCGGCCGGGTTGCTGCCAATGGCCCTGGGCATCCCAAGCTGGCTGTATCCTCCATCGATTCTTATCGGCACGGTTCTGCTGGCGCTGATTTCACGGGTCTGGCGTCGGCTTGCGGCCGAGCCACCGGCAGTGCGGTCACCGACCGACCTTGCCGACGACATCACCGAGCAAACCCCCGCGCGCTACAATTGGGTACCCTTCTTCCTTGCCTTCCTGATCGGCGCCGTTGTGATCGTGGAGGTCACCGGATGGCGCTTTCTGCTGTTCCCGCCACTCGTCGTCATGGGATTCGAGATGTTCGCCCATTCGGCCGTTTGCCCATGGGCGAACCGGCCCATCATGCTGCCGGTGGCATGCACCCTTACAGCCGCGGGTGGTGTCTTGCTGGTCAGTCTGCTCGGTGTGGGATCGATCGCCGCGATCGGCAGCACGCTTCTCGGCGTTCTGGTGCTGCGCGTGCTGAACCTGCATGTGCCGCCGGCGGTCGCCGTGGGCTTGTTGCCTTTCGTGATCCCCAATCCAGGCTACCAGTTTCCGGTCGCCGTCGGTCTGGGGACACTGCTGCTAACAGGGTCGTTTCTGTTATGGCGAACCATGAATACAGTGAAACGAATGATCGCCTGAACCCCCGATAGCTGGCGCTTCAGGGCCCGGCGCTTCGCGATCAGCGCCTGACTCCCTTGGGCGGCGTAGCTGTCATGCCACCGCTCGATGCCATGTCGTCCTGTCTCGTGACCGGACGTCTTCCGGCCTTTTAAGTCCGATCCTGAAACGAGAGGCTCGAATGCCGCTTCAAGCGGTGCACGATGCCGCACCGAAGACGCAGAACCGGGCGCAGTAGGGATGATTGAGGGTGACCGGACCCACGGCCTCGGCAAGGCTGCCGCCGAGATCGAAACCGTCCGCATACGGCAGCAACGTGCAGGCGGCGACCCTGGGTGCCGCCTCCCCCTTTCGATGCACCACCATGCGTGAGAACTGACACATCACCGAACGTCCCCGGCTATGCAGCGCCTGCCAGCAGGCCTCGCTCACCTCGGGCGGCAGTTCCTGATCCGCGAGTTCCGGGAACAGCACGAGTCGCTCCGGGTCCGTCGCATCCAACGTCAGGCCATGGTCCCGAAACATCGCGGCAAAGCCGGCACGGAAGGCTGCCTCTGTCTCCCCGGCGCCGAACCGTGCCGCGACCGCCAGTTCGAATCCCTGGCTGGCCAGCCAGGACAAGCCGGCCAGTGCCGGGGCAAAACTGCCGGCGCCGCGCACCGTCTCATGCCCCTCGGGCGTGTAGTGATCCAGCGAGATACGCAACGCGAGGCGTGACCCGTACGTAGCATGCAGCCGTTCCAGTAATGGCAAATGCCGTTGCATCGGGCGCATGGCATTGGTCAGCACCAGCACCCGGTATCCGCGGGCCAGGGCGGCTTCGATCATACCCGGTGCATCGGGATTCATGAACGGTTCGCCGCCGGTGAATCCAATTTCCCTCAGTTCCGGATGCAACGCCGCCGCTTCGTCCATGAACCGGTCGAAATCGGCGCGCGACAGGTAAATCAGCCTGTCATTACGCGGCGTACTCTCGATGTAGCAACCGGTGCAGGCGATGTTGCACAATGTCCCGGTGTTGAACCAAAGCGTATTCAACCCGTCCAGCACCACGCTTGCATGCGCCTCCCCCGCCGCCGTCCTGGCCGGATTGGTAAAGCGCAGTTCCGGTGCCGGCTGCTCTGGCCTGGATTGACCGTCCCACTTGCTGGTCCCCAGTGTCAGCGCCCGTCCGGTCTGTGCTTGCTCCGTCGCCGGCAGAACGTCGAAGCTCGGCCAGATGCCACTCTCCATCGTGTCGGCATAATCCACGGGCAGGCCGGCGACACGCATCGCCTGCGCCGCGGCGTGATGATCATAGTCCAATGGCAGATGGCGGATTTCGATACCGTCTGCATGCGGCGTCAGCAGGCTGAACCATCCACGCGCCGTGCCATCGTTCGCGGGCATCCCGATCGCCCCGCTGTTGTGCCATAGCAACGAATTGATCCGGCGCGTGAACGGAACACCGCAATGGCCCCCGATCACGCCGTCCGCGCCGGCCAGCGCCAGTTCCGTCATGATGTCCGGGTCAGGCGTGGATGCAAAGACGAACCGGTTGATCCGGCTCGGCGCGCCATGCACCACCGCGAGGCGATATCCGCCCAGCAGCAGATCAATGCGTTGCGGC
>DAICYU010000066.1 GCA_027311485.1 Acetobacteraceae bacterium | reverse complement strand
CGCCGTTCACGTTGTGAAGTACAGCTCGCAGGGCCTCAATCAGTGCTGCCTCGTGATGACCTTGACGCAACAGCAGATCGCTTAGTGTCGTGCGATACCTCACATTTTTCGGCTCAAGCCGAATGGCTTCTTTTGCTGCCGTGATCGCCTCGTCAAGCCGGTTGGATCTGCCGCGGATATGCGCCAGTCGCAGGTATAATGCCGCGTCATCCGGCTGAAGTTTCAATGCGCCCGCCAGAGCTTCATCGGCTGCCGTATGATCGCCACTCGCTTCGCAAAAATCTGCCAGGTCCACCAGCAGCCGCGGCGAATACGGATCCAGCGCGCAAGCCTCCCGCAGGCGCTTTGCACCATCCGCCGGACGACCCCGCTGTCGCAGCAAATGCGCCAGCAGCACGTGATTATGCGGCTCCGTCGGCTCCGCGTCGGTGGCGGCCCGTAGCTCGGCCTCGGCCTCCTCCAGCAACCCGCGTCCCCGCAGCAGATTGCCCAGGGTGGCGTGATACGACGCAACCTCCGGCTCAACCGACACGGCACGCCGAGCAGCGGTGATGGCGTCATCCTGCGCGCCGGCTTGCG
Source organism: Acetobacteraceae bacterium (assembly GCA_027311485.1). Classification (GTDB taxonomy): domain Bacteria; phylum Pseudomonadota; class Alphaproteobacteria; order Acetobacterales; family Acetobacteraceae; genus Rhodopila. The sequence continues at coordinate 11,945 of DAICYU010000066.1, read as the reverse complement.
CCAGAACGTGGCTGAGTGCGTTGTGGCCGGCGGCGGAACGCGGGCTACGCGCCAGCCCTGCCGTCAGCAGGGCACGCGCTTCGGGTAGTTTGCCTTTATGAACAAGGCTGAGCCCTTCTTCCAGCTGCTCGTTCCATTCGTAGCGCATGTAGCGCAGGGCATAGTCCCGGAAGGTGAACAGGCCTTCGTTCATGAAGCGGTAGCGGCGGTCAGGGGTCACAAAGTTCAGGCCGAAATGGCGGCACACGCCGGGGTGGAACGGCAGTTCGCCCTTGGGGAAGGGCGTGATGCGCACGCAGCGCTGCATCCGCTCGATATCGGCGCGATCGACCTCCAGCTTTTCAAACAGCTGCGTGGCCAACGCGGCAGCGACGCGGGTATTCGGGTGATAGGGGCTTAGGAATACCTGCTCGGTCCGGAAATGTTTCTCAATTACGTCGGCGATGTTGAAGCCGGCGGCTTCGTCGCGCGCCCGCTGGCGGTCCATCACCAGCTCAAACAGGCGATCCAGATTGACGCGCTTGTTCACATCCAGCTGGGCATAGGCTTCCACCGCCTCCTCGGGCGCCACGCCGGCGATCAGCTGGCGGTTCAGATACGAATCTGCCGCCTCGCCGCCATAGGGCCCGCCTGTCAGGAAGGGGTAATCACGGTTCTGCGGATGCGGCTGGCCCGCAAAGGGCCACAGGAAGGCAGCCGTCACCATCGGAATGAAGACACGCGGTGCGGTCGATGGCACGTCATCCGTGTCGGCCTGCTGCTTCAGGTCGAACAGCTGTTCAACGATCAGGTCGGCCTGCGATAGCGCCTCGCGGCCCTCGGCCGAAAGATCCTGGTAGGATGCGACATGCGTCAGCACGTCTCCGGTGCGGCCGGACACAAACCGGTTGTAAAGGTGCGCCATGGCTTGCACCTGGCAGTTCCCTAGCAGAACGATGCGCCGCCCCCGCTTGGGCGGAACGGCCCGCTTTGGCGGCTCGGCGACGGCGCGTGCCGGTTCCGCGGGCGCGTGTCCCTTCCACAAACCATACGCCGCCCGGCACAAAGCCAGAAAGCCCTCATGGGATGGGCCGACCGGCTTGTCCTCGGGCGAGAAGGCGAAATGTTCAATGTAGCCGATCATCAGTCCGGGCGCGGCAACTTCGACCGTGCCCGCCGGGTGCTGCGCGTCGGCGTATTGCACGTAGAACAGCGTCGAATCGCCATACGACCGGACTGCCCGATACAGCCGATTCAGTTCCGCCTGGGTCAGGTTGCGAAACATATTTTTGTAGGCGAATATTTTCTCGCCGGCCGCAAGGTCCTCAATCAGCTTGCGGCGCAGGAATTGCAGCCTGCGACAGGCCATCTTGGTCATTTGCGGCAGCGTCACGTCCACCGTCTTCACGAACGACCGCATCGCCATCCAGTAGCGTTTGTCCTTCGTCCACCACTCACCGCTGTTCTCGGGTGAGAAGATAATCGTATTTTCGACGTCACCAACGCCTTCAAAGCGCGACTCAAGCGCCTTTATCAACAGCTCCGGCGCCAGGTCGGCCCAGCGGAGCAAGCCCAGCGGCTCGGCGCCATAATGGCGCTGGAACAGTCCGAACTCCCAACCGTGACCGCTGCCGCCCAGGCTTTCAAACTGCATGGCAATGTCACGATCGCTGAGTGCGGTGGCATTCTGATCCGGCAGCGGTGTCCGTGCGTCCTCGGCAACGTCCAGACGTTCAGAGGTCATCATGCCGCATCTCACTTCAGGTGTTCGGTTGAATGTGTCGATACACGGCTCCGGGAGCTGAATTCAAGTGTGGCCCCTGCGCGCGGGGGTTTTGTTCGCTTGTCGGTCCTCGGCAGGCACTGCCGTGCACATCGAACCGCGTTTTGACATCCCGCCCCCCGTTGCGCACAAAACACCCAACCCCAAGGGGAAGGGAACCGCCATGTCCGAACAATCCGCCACCAACCCACCCATCGCCACCATCGGCTTCATCGGCCTGGGCGTGATGGGCGAGCCCATGTGCGGCCATCTCGCCCGCCGCGCCGGCTTGCCCGTCCTCGCCCACGACCTCCGGGCCGAGCCGCTGGGGCGGCTTGAACAATACGGGGTCAAGCCGGCCGCCTTGGCGGACATCGCGTCCGGCTGCGACCTGATCCTTCTGTCGCTGCCCGACGGCAAGGCGGTCGATGCCGTCGTCTCCCAGCTCGAGCCCAACCTGCGCGCCGGCCAGTGCGTGGTGGACACCAGCACGTCCTCGGTGGACCTCACGCGCCGGATCGGGGCGCGGCTGACGGCGAAAGGCATCCTGTTCGCCGATGCCCCGGTGGCCCGCACGCGCGAAGCGGCGGCCAAGGGCGAACTCAGCATCATGGTCGGCGCCACGGCCGACACGTTCGCCCGCATCCGCCCGATCCTGGAAACCATGGGCACCGACGTGACGCATTGCGGCCCGGTGGGTTGCGGGCAGGTGGTGAAGATCCTCAACAACATGCTGGTCTTCCAGCACACCGCCGCCCTGGCCGAGGCCATTGCGCTCGGCCGTCGCAACGGCGTGCCGGCGGATGTGCTGCTGCCGACCATGGCGATGGGCTCGGGCGACAGCTTCGTGCTGCGCAACCACGGCATGAAGGCGATGCTGCCGGGCGTGTTCCCGGAACGCGCGTTCTCCACCCGCTACGCGATGAAGGATCTGTCGTATGCGCTGGAAATGGCTGACGCCGCCGGGCTGGATGTCGCCGCCGCGCGGCTGACGATGCAGCGTCTGAAACGGGCGGACGAAGCAGGCTATGGCGACCAATACCATCCCGTCGTGCTGAAGGTGATCGACCCGCAATGACCGCGTTTCCCGCTGCGTCCGCCTGGCATCAGGCGTGCGCCACTGATCCCACCCTTGCCGCCTGGGCTGGCCCGTGGTCGATCGGCTTCACTATTGCCTCCGGCACCGATGCGGTGTCGTTCCACTTCGCCGACGGCAGGCTCACCAGCCAGCCGGCTGAAGCCGCCTTTACCCTGGCTGCACCGGCGGATATCTGGTCGAAATTCCTCCAGCCGGTGCCGCCGCGCCATCATCATGGCATCTTCGCCATGCATTACCGGGTGCCGGCGTTCTCCATCCAGGGCGACCAGCTCGCCTTCATGCAGTTCGCCCACGTCGCCCGCCGCGTGCTGGACGTCGGCAAGTGGCTGGCGCTCGGCCATGCCGGGCCGGCGCCGGTGTGCCTCGCACCGGATCAGGGCAGCCGAGCGGTGCCTGCCGTGACGGGCGGGTATGTGCCGGTGACGGTGCAGGGGACCCGGTATCAGATTTATTATGAAACCGCCGGCACGGGCCGCGACGTGCTGTGCATGCATACGGCCGGCGCTGATGGCCGCCAGTTCCACGGCCTGATGGCCGATCCGCGTATCACGGCGGGGCATCGTCTGGTCGCCTTCGACCTTCCGTGGCACGGCAAGTCCCCGCCGCCCGAGGGCGGCATCCCCGGATCGTGGCGCCTCAATACGGATTTGTACGTCGACCTGATCATGGGTTTCTGCGCCGCGGCCGGGTTGGACAAGCCGATCGCGCTGGGTGCGTCGATGTCCGGCGAAATCTGCCTGGAACTGGCCTACCGCCATCCGGACGCGTTCAGCGGCATCGTCGCCTGCGAAGCGTGCGAACGGATCGAGCGGCGGCAGACTGCCTGGGCGGCCCATCCGCAGGTGAACCAGTCCCTGTTCGTGCCGGAATGGATCCGTGCCCTGTGCGCGCCGCAAAGCCCGGCGGCGTATCAGGAAGCGATCGCCTGGCACTACGCCCAGGGCGGGCCGGCGGTGTTTTTCGGCGACATCGCGTTCTACTCCGGCGACTGGGATGCGCGTGAGCGGGTCGGCAAGATCGACACCAACCGATGCCGGCTGTTCATGCTGACCGGCGAATACGATTACTCCTGCACCACCGAGATGTCGGCGGTGACCGCGGCGAAAATCCCTGGCGTGGTGTTCCAGGAGATGAAGGGCATCGGGCATTTCCCGTTCGCTGAAAATCCAGCGTTGTTCGCCGAATACCTGCTGCCAATCCTGCAAGGCCTTGCCACCGGCTGACCCGAACCGTCGGCCGCCTCCGTTCCCAAAAGGGCCGGCGCGCGCCTGGCCTGCGCTGGTTCCGGAGACCGAGCACATGGCCATGTGATGCGCAACCTTGGTGGCGTTCTATGATAGAGCACGCCCGGGCATCGGTATCGGGAAGAGCCAGGATAGTGAAATATATCGTCACCGCGGCGTCCTTGCTGGGGTTGGCAGGGTGCATGACATCAGCGGCGAATGCGCCGGCCACAAAGCCCTGCGTCGCCCAGTTGTCCCCGCCGGCACGCAAGATTTTCGATGCGGTGCAGGCCGGCCCGACAACGGGAACGCTGCGGGAGCGGATTTCGACACAGACCCGGAATCTGGTGATGGAGGGCGAACTGACCCGGTCGCACGCCCGCCCGGCGGCCGAGGAAGCGGCGGATTGCCTCAAGGCTCCGTGATCATCCGCGATTGCAGGCCAGGGCACACATCCTGCAGGCGTTGAACAACTTGACCACGCCGCGCTGAACGTCGACCCTGAAACATGATCTGGTTGAGCTAACCCGATCATGATCTAGACGTCTTTGTTTGATCGCATGATTCACGCCTTCCAGCTTTCAGCCTTAGGCGATCATGCTTCAAGTCCGGAACACTGGAGGAAAATTAGCAGTATGAACATCGCGACCTCGCCGGCGGCCCTGTCCGGCGTATCCGAAACCGAGTGGCAGATCCGCTGCGATCTGGCGGCGCTGTACCGGCTGGTCGCCTATCACCGCTGGACCGACTTCATCTACACGCACATCAGCGCCCGTCTGCCTGGCCCCGAGCATCATTTCCTGATCAACAAGTACGGCGTCAATTTCCACGAAATGCGCGCCTCCGATCTGGTGAAGATCGATGTTGACGGCCGCATCGTGGATGAGGGGCAGGGGCTGAGCAGCCGGGATGTGAATGCGGCCGGGTTCTGCATCCACTCCGCCGTGCATATGGCGCGGGAGGATCTGGTCTGCGTCGTGCACACCCACACCGCCGCCGGCATAGCCGTGTCCGCGCAGAAGGACGGGCTGCTGCCGCTGTCGCAGCATGCCTGCAAGTTCTACGGTCGGCTGGCCTATCACGGCTACGAAGGTATCGCGCTGGACCTGGATGAGCGGGAGCGGCTGGTGGCGGATCTGGGCCCGCACAAGGCGATGATCCTGCGCAACCACGGCCTGCTGGTCGGCGGCACCTCGATCGCCGAGGCCTTCCATATGACCTACATGCTGGAACGCGCCTGCGCCGCGCAGGTCGATGCCCTGGCCGGCGGCCGAGAGATAATCCTGCCGCCGCCGGAAGTCTGTGCCCACACCGCGGAGCAGTTCAGGCGCGGGGAAAATGACGAGCACTACGCCATGGTCTGGCGGGCCGCACTGCGGCTGATCGAGGACAGCAAGCCCGACTACCGGAGCTAACCGCCAACCGCGGAGAGGCTGTTGCACACCTCTCCGCGGCACCGGCTTCCGCGGCGAACGCGCAGTCTCGCCCATTCGCCGACGGGTGAGGCAACGATGGGCAGGCTAACGATCGGCGAGCCAAAGACGGGCAGCGTGCCCGAGGGCTTAAAACGACGTCGGCGGTACCGTGATGCACGGCAGGCCATGACCGCTCAGGCGGGAGCATGCGCTGGATGCGGCTGTTGGCGTCAGGCCAGCGAGGCGCGCGCGGAACGCCACCTTGTTGCCCAGCGGCGCCGTTGCCGGCAACTCGGTTTTGGCTTTGCGCAGCAGGTCGGGTGCCAGGGTCCGCGCACTGTCCGCCGCCGCCTCGGCGCCTGACAGGGTAGGATAGGCGCCAACTTGAATCGCCCACTGGGCAGCAGGAGATGGCGCCGCAGGTGGAAAGGATGCCCGGGTAACGCCCGCCCGGGTAACGGCCGCCTGAGGCGGCGCGGCAGCCTGCCGGTAAGAAACCGGTTGCGCCATGCTCTCCTGAATCGGGCGCATATGGCTGTTCGCTGCGAACCTGGTCCGTGTGGGCGCCTCGGGTGCGGTCCGGGCAAATGCGGTTGGTCGCGCCGGCGCCGGTTGCTCTGGTGCCCGTTGTGGCAGTGCGCTGCGTGCATAGGGTGTCGGCTGTAGCAGGGGCTGCGCGGCGACAACCGGCTCATACGGTTCAAACCGGGGCCGCGGCGGCGCACTTGCAAGGGCTTCCTGAACCGGCGCCGGGCGCGGTTGGCATGGCCGCGTCGGGTCGTACGCCGCATCCGGGTCACAATCAGATGGGGTCGGCCGCCGGACCGGGGCAGGCTGGTATTGCGCGGTGCGCAGCACGGCCGGTTGCAGCACGGCGGGACGCGCCGGCGAGCACGGACCGTCGGGGTTATACGCCGCGTCCGGATCGCAGCCGCTGGATGTCCGTGCGGCTGCATACTGCCGCATCGTTCCGCCGCCGGCATACACCGCCAGCGGTCCGGACATTGGCGTGCCGGGGCCAAGCCGTGGCGCAATGGACGCCACGTAATTCACCGTCTCGCTCGGCAGGGGCGCGCCGGTGTTCAAGTAACGATCGACACGGTTCGGACCCGCATTATAGGCGGCCAAAAACCCGGGCGCGCCGAAACGGTCATACATTTCCCGCAGATAAGCCGTGCCCGCCAGGATGTTGTTGTGTGGGTCAAACGGATCGTCGCCCAGGCTGTAGCGGCTCCGCAGGCCATCGTACGTGTCCGGCATCACCTGCATCAGGCCCATCGCGCCCGCCCAGGAGATCACATCCTCCTGCCCGCCGGATTCCTGATGCATCACGGCCCGAATCCACTGTTCCGGCACGCCGTAACGGCCGGACGCTTCATGGATATACGGGCCCCACGGGTCGCTGGGTGGCCCCGGCGGCGGATAGTATCGACCTGGTCGGTAATGATGATGCAGCGTCGCGTGTCGCGTCTGCTGCCCGCCGCACGCCGCGAGCGCTGACATCAAGCCCAGACACAGGAGCAATCGGGGCAGGGAACGGGTCGGAACGGGAGTGTCGGGTAGCACGCGCGCGGTCATGAGGCTTCGCAAACGGTTCGCACCAACCTAACACATTGCATGAACCGAGCGATGAAAAATGTTGTCACCGCTCGGTTTCAAGGGGGGATTGTGGCGTTTACGTTCAGTCTATCGCGGCATGCGCCAGGTTTGCCACCCGGTCCAGGCGTGCGGAATGCCACGGATCGGGCGATACGAAGTTGGTCAGGTAGGAGAACGACACGCCGCTGCTGGGGTCGGCCCAGGAATACGACGATCCCACGCCGCCATGCCCGAACGTGACCGGGGCACCGATTGTGCCAAGGCCGCGGATGCGGTCGCTTTCACCGCGCATATGCGGGCCGAGGCCGCGGTGCATCGGAATGCCGGTCATCGCGTGATCGGGTGATTCGCCGGTGTGGTTGCGCGACACGTAGGCGATCAGCCGGGGGGAGAACAGCCGAACAGTCCCCAGGCGCCCGCCATGGCCCAGCATCTGGTAGAAAGCCGCCATGCCGCGGGCCGTGGCGTAGCCGCCGCCGCTCGGCAGGCCGGCGGACTTGAATGCGGCGGAGTTGTCACGCGGTTCCGGCGCATAGGTGTCCGCGCAGCGCGCCTGCTGCGCCTCGGGAACACCAACGAAGATGTCGTTGCCAAGGCCCAGCGGTTCGATCACCCGCTGCCGGATGACATCGCGGTAGTCCTGCCCGGTAACCGCCTCGATCACCATCGCCTGCACCAGATGCGCCGCTCGGCCGTGGTAGTGCAGGCGGGTTCCCGGGGTCCATTCCAGCGAAAAGTCACACACCTGGGCACGCATCAGCGCGTGGTCGGTCCATGTTGCCTGCGTGACGTCGGCGGCCGGAAAACCGCCCTGGTGCGTCATCACCTGCTCCAGCGTGATATCGCCTTTGCCGCGGGCCGCGAACTCGGGCAGGTAATCGGCCACGCGGTCCATGAACGACAGCTTGCCTTCCTCCACCAGCGTCCAGACCGCGGAGGAGGTAAGGACCTTGGTCTGGCTGAACAGCAGGAACAGCGTGTCATTGGCCGCCGGAAGCGCGCCCCCCTCGGTGCGCGCATTACCGTAGGTGCGGAACAAGGCCAGCTTGCCATGGCGGGCAAGCGCGATCTGGGCGCCGGGGTAACGCCCCTCATCGATATGCGATTTGATTAAGGCATCCAGGTGATCCAACGGCTTCTGCGCGAAACCGAGTTCGGCGGGGCTGGATTCGGGCAGCGGGTACGCGGCCATGACAGGTTCCTCTCCTGATCGTTGAACAGGAGGTTAGGCTGCGCCGCCAGCTGATGCCAATGGCAAACCGACGCCGGTTCCAATGGCTCAGTAGGACAGCAGCAGGGGAATGGTTGCTTCCCTCAGCAGCGACCTGGAAACCCCGCCGAACAGGAATTCGGTCAGGCGCATCTGCCCATAGCAGCCGGCGACGATCAGGTCGGCCGGCATCCGGGCTGCCAGCGACAGCAGAATGGTCCCGGCGTCCGCGGTCGGCACCTCGATCCGCTCCACCTCCGCGCGTACGCCGTGGCGTGCCAGGTGCGCGCCAATATCCAGGCCGGGTTCTTCCTCCTGCTGAAACAGGGTGCTTTCGGCGGCGATCGCCACGGTCACCCGCTCCGCGCGGCCAAGCAACGGCAGGGCGTCATGGACCGCGCGGGCGGCCTCACGGCTGCCGTTCCAGCCGATCAGGACGCGCCGGAATAAAGGGGGCGGGCGGGCCGACGATATCACCAGCGTCGGACGGCCGCTTTCCAGGACCACGCCGGGTACGCTGATGGCGCTTGCCTCGACCGCGTCCGACAGGCCGTTACGGAACAGCAGAAGCATGTCGTGGTAGCGGGCGTAGCGCGCGATGCGTGCCGTGGATGCGTCCTGCAGCTGCTGCCAGCCCCATTCGATTCCGGTACTCAGGGCGAGCTCCGCCAACAGCTTCTTCGTTTCAACGGCGTGCACCGCCTCGCGCATCACCCGGTCGCCGGCCTCGACAAGGGCGCTGGACGGCGCCGGGCGATGATCCAGCGGCGGCGGTTCCTCTGGCTCGATATAGAGGCCCGTGAGTCGGACGCCCAGATCCTTGGCCAGCGTGCAGGCGTACTGCAGGCCTGGTCCGGGGTTCTGGCAAGCCTCCAGCACAGCGGCGATTTCCGCATACATGGCTGACATCCCTTTCGGTCGATCATCCCGTGGCTCGCCGCACTATCCGCGGCAGGCGGGCCGGCCGTGTTGATTTGTCGCAGTTCCCAACGCCCTGCGATTGCCGAGCCGGTTCGCAGCGGCGGTCAGGTGCCATCAGGGCTGGGGCCGAGGGGTGGATGCGACACTCGGCGGCAGGATCGGAACCGTCACGTTCGGCTGCTCACCGGTCAGGCTGTCCAGAAAAGCAGTGATCTTGTCGATGTCGTCGTTGGACAGCTGGGTGCCAAGCTGGCTCGCCCCCATGACCGCGACCGCCTGTCGCAGATCCCAGGCTTTTCCGGTGTGGAAATACGGGGCGGTCAAGGCGATGTTTCGCAGCGTCGGAACCTTGAAGACATATTCGTCGCTGGGTGTCTTGGTGACCATGAAACGGCCCTTGTCGTCCGGCGGCAGCAGCTCCGCACCCGGCTTCTCGACCACGCCGAACGGCGCATACATGCCGCCGCCGACATTAATGCCGTTGTGGCAGTTGGAGCATCCTTTACCCATGAACGCCGTCAGTCCCGCCTGTTGCGCAGGCGACAGCGCATGCGTGTCGCCTTGCAGGAAGCGGTCGAACGGGGCACCGGGCGTGATCAGCGTGGCTTCGAAGACGGCGATGGCCTTCTGCGCGTTGGCTGGGGTGATCGGATCGGACTCGCCGGGAAATGCCTTCGCGAATGCGTCGCGGTAGCCCGGGATACCCTTTAACTGCTCTGCTATGTGCGACGCGGGGGAAGCCATTTCCACCGGGTTGACCATCGGGCCGCCGGCCTGTTCCTCCAGATCCTTGGCGCGGCCGTCCCAGAACTGGACTTTGTTGAAGACGGCGTTCAGCACGGTCGGCGCATTGCGTCCGCCATGCTGCCAGCGATGACCGATGGAGGTTGGTTCGGCATCCGCGCCACCCAGCCCGATATTGTGGCAGGAACTGCAGCTGATCGTGTGGCTCGCGGATAGCCGCGGATCGAAGTAAAGCATCTTGCCCAGCTCGACCTTCGCCGGCGTCGCGGCGTTGCCGGGAAGCTCCGGCGGATGTGTCGGGATCGGCTGGAACTGCTGCCTCGCCCTGGTCAGGAGATCATCCTGTGCCAGCGCCGGAAGCGAAAACGCACAGCCGGCGTACAGCAGCGCGATCGCGGCTTTCCTGATCACGGTCGTCTTTCTCCTTCATTGCGCGCGCCGCAGCCACGACGCATCGTGTTGCCGACACAATCTGCCAAGTCAAACGGGAAAGATAATAAAGCAAAATACAGGCAGGAAACATTCCTCGTGTCTGGAAAGACAATAAATGGACGGCACGCTCTGCGTATTGATGTGGATCAGTGCATAGCCCGGCCCATTCGGCGTTTCTGTGGAATGGCGATCACAGTTTCCGGCGACATCAGGAAAGGGCTGCAATGTCCATCATCCCCGTCTCAACGAAACGGCTCAATGAACGCACCGTGGCGGTCTGGGACCCCGTGGTGCGGTACGGGCACTGGGCGCTGGTTCTGGCATTCGCGGCGGCCTACCTGTCCGGCGAGGAAGAAGCCGGAGGCGCGGACGCGCTGCATGTGTGGAGCGGCTATATCGTCGGCGTCATCGTCGCGGTGCGGGTGGTGTGGGGCTTCATCGGCCCGCGCTATGCCAGATTCAGTGATTTCATCTATGGTCCGGCGCAGATCGTCCGCTACCTGAACGACCTGGTTCGCGGACGCGGCCGGCGATATCTCGGCCACAGCCCGGCCGGCGGCGCCATGGTGATCGCCTTGCTGGTGTGCCTCACCGGCACGGTCGGCACCGGCCTGGTGGCGTATGGGCAGGCCGGCAAGGGGCCGCTGGCGGCTGTCGTGCCGGCTATCGTGACGCCGTCGCATGCCGACGAGGATGGTCACGGCGCATCCTTACCGTCCCCGGCGACACGGGATGCTGCAAGTGCGGCCCTGGCAGAATCGGAACGGGAGGGCGGCACGGTCGGGGAACTGCATGACCTGTTTGCGAACGTCACGCTGGCGCTGGCCGTCCTGCACGTGCTTGGCGTCGGGCTGGCCAGCTTCATGCACCGCGAAAGCCTTGTGAAGGCGATGATCTTCGGCACAAAGCGCGCCGAGGACTGACCGGCGGGCGCACGCCGCTCGACGCCACGGCCACGCATGGCGGCTGGGTGAAAAAAAGGTGCCGGGACGGCTGCCTGCCTGGCCGCCGCCCGGCTGCCGGATCCCGGACCCGCCCTTGTCTCCCCATCCCGGATCGGGTGTGATCCGCCGCCGCAAACGGAGGAAACCGCAGATGGCGGAAATACGCACCACACACCTCATGACGTTGAAACTGGCCGTGAATGGCATGCAGCCGATTGGCGAAACGCCCGCCGGCGTGCGCCGGATCGGCCTTGTTGCCGGCGGCACATTCGAAGGCCCCAGGCTGCGTGGCACGGTGCTGCCCGGCGGCGCCGACTGGATCATCGGCCGCCCCGACGGCGTCACCACGCTGGACGTGCGCCTGGTGCTTGAAACCCATGACAAGGCCACGATCGGCCTGACCTATCGCGGCCTGCGCCACGGCCCGGCCGACGTGATGGCCAAGGTGAACGGCGGCGAGTACGTCGATCCGTCGCTGTATTACTTCCGCACAGTGGTGAATTTCGAGACCGCCGCGCCGCAATATGCCTGGCTGAACAAGGTCTTTGGCATCGGCACCGGCAGCCGCCCGCCGGAAGGCCCCGTGTACGACATCTTTGAGGTACTGTAACAATGGC
>DAICYU010000669.1 GCA_027311485.1 Acetobacteraceae bacterium | reverse complement strand
CATCAAAATCGTGACGAGCGGGATTTACTGTAGACATGTACTGGCGGTGGCAGGTTATCGCACCGCCTGCCGCGATACGCCGACGGCTTCGGCGGTCCGGTTCAGGTCAGGCTGACAGTGTGCGCCGGTAACCAAAAATCATGACCACCGGGCGTGTTCGGCGATCAGCTTCAGGCCATGTGCCGCAGCGGTTCCGTTGTGGCGTTCCGCAAATCCGCCACAGGCGGCGATCGCCTTGGCATACAATGCGGTCAACTCCGGCGGCCCGATGACGTGCACGACCATATCCGGCACGGCGGCCAGAGCCGAGCGGACTTCGTGACCGACGAGGATGCCGGACAGATAGGCCGGGGCGTCGGATTCACGGAGCCGGTCCGCCAGTGTCAGGGTGCGCACACCGAACAGGTGATGCAGCAGTCCGCCCACTTCGCCGGACCGGGCGATGCCGGCATCGAATGCCGCGCCGTCCGCAGGCCCGTCCCGCATCATCCGGGCCAGGATCGTATGGCCGCGCATGGCGCCCAGCGTCTCCCCGCTCATGTGCGTCGTAAAGCTGACGATACGGCCGTCCTGCACGCGGACCCATTTTGAGTGCATCCCAGGCACGCAGGCGATGCCGCCGGTACGCAGCAGCGGTGCAACCCCCAGCACCTTGGTTTCCTCACCGCGCATGAGTTCGGGTACGCCGGCCTCATCGATGCCTGACAGGCCCGGCACCAGTTTGACCTGCGCCCAGTCGAAACCGATATCGACCAGAGCCGCCGCCAGTTCGGCCGCACCGGCCGGGCAGGGCAGGTGGGGGGTCTCCTTCCAGCCTTGGCGCCCGCCGATCTTGCCGCACAGCAGGACCCGGTCTTCGCCAGCGGCCATCCACGGGCCGATTTCGTCCCGCAGCGTGTCACCAAACCGCCCGTCGGGCACGTGGGCAATGCCTTTCGGGACGTCGCGCCGGTCCCGGATCGCGCCGTCGCGCCCGATTCGGAATGCACGAAACCTGTTTGTGCCCCAGTCGACGCCGATCATCTCGCCTTCTCCCCCGGTTTGCGAACAGCCTAGCGCGAATACAGACGCTGGTTCACCCGCAAGCGCTGAACCGTGTATGGGGATTGATATCTCGTGTTTAAGGAGTCCGATGACCATGGCCGAAGCGCTGACCGCGCCGTCGATACCGGTTCCGCATGGTTTTTTCACACGGCGTGGTGGCGTATCCTCGGGACCTTACGCCAGCTTGAACTGCAGCATCAGCAGCCAGGACGATCCCGCGGCGGTGCTGGAAAATCGCGCCCGGGTCGCGCGGGTGATCGGGGCCGATCCCAGCCGCATGGTTGGCCTGACGCAGGTGCATGGCCCGGATGTCGTCGCCGTGACGGAACCATGGCTGCCTGGGCAGGGGCGGAAGGCCGATGCCATGGTCACCGCCCGCGCCGATGTGGCGCTGGCGATCGTCACGGCCGATTGCGCGCCGGTTTTGTTCGTCGATCCGGCGGCCAATGTCGTTGGCGCGGCGCATGCCGGATGGCGCGGTGCCGTGGCGGGTGTGCTGGAAGCGACGATCGCGGCGATGCTGGCGTCGGGCGCTTCGGCCGGGCGTATCGTCGCTTCGATCGGCCCGTGCATCGCGCAGGCCTCTTATGAGGTGGGGCCGGACCTGCGTGAGGCAGTGCTGGCGCGTGCCGGCGAGGACGCGGCGTTCTTCAAACCCGGCCGCCGGCCGGACCGCTGGCAGTTCGACCTCGCCGGCTATTGCACGGCGCGTCTGCGCGCCGCCGGAGTCGGGCATGTCGCGCCGATGGGGCTGGATACGGTGACGGAGGAGGAGCGGTTCTTCAGTCACCGGCGCCGCACGCTGACAAATGCCGGGCCGATCGGTCATCAGATATCGGTCATCAGGCCGGCGTGATCGAGTGGCCGGCTTTAGAGCGCAGGAAACCCCTTCCGGCGATCATCGGCTTCTGCTTGAAGCCGCGGGATGATGATGCGTTTGGGCAGCCTCGGGCTGCTGCTTTGTCTGGCACTGTCCGCATGTGGCGACTTGCCGGAACCATTCCTGGGAAATCCTGGCGCGACCGCCCGCCGGCTTGCCCAACCGGCGACGCCGCTGCTGGCGGTTCCGCCTGGTTCCGACACGCTGCTGCCCGACGCCGCCAATCAGGATCTCGCCAACCAACTGGCGACGGCGCTGCAGGCGACTGAAATTCCGGCCATGGTTCACACGCCGGACAAGCACGTATGGCGGGTGATTACCCGGGCTGAACGGGACGGCGACTTCGTGCGGCCCTTGTTCAGCATCCGCGATCCCCAGGGCAAGGAAGAAGGCAGCACCGAAGGTGAAAAGGTGCCCTTGCAGACCTGGGCCGATGCATCGCCGGACATGCTGCATCAGGTCGCCGCCGAGGCCGCGCCACGCATCGGCGCCGTGCTGTCGGGCATTCGCCTCGCCGAGGACAAGGCCAACCCCAACAGCCTATATAACCGTCCGGCAAAGGTTGAGGTGGCCGAAGTGACCGGTGCCCCCGGCGATGGCGACATGGCCCTGACGCAGCAGATGCGCTCACGTC
>DAICYU010000668.1 GCA_027311485.1 Acetobacteraceae bacterium | reverse complement strand
CGCTTCTTTACCTGGGTGGCGGACGGACTCAACGGCATGAGCGCGAGTGTTTGGGAAGGCGTGCGATCGGTTGCCAGCAAGGTCGGTCTTACATCGGTGGCGAACTATGCCGGCGGCAAAGCCGCTCTGTTCAACGCCAGAATCGCAGCCTCCACCAAGGCATTCTCGGCCAGCGATCAGATCCGGCTGGACATGTTCAGCTACTACGGCTCGGCACAGGCGCAGCCGGGCTATATACGGGCGCCCGGTGGCGCACCGAACACGGAATCGTTGACGCAGGCCGCGCAGGATGCCGCCGCGCAGATTCTCGCCCGCATCATGGGCGGCTTGCCATCGATGGGCGGCAAAAAAGGCCACCTCTCGAAAATCAGCCTCCAGCAACTCGCCGATCAGTGGGGTCTGCAGGACGCGCGTCGCGCGAACGTCTCGGCAGGCAAAGACCTCGCAGCCACAAATCGCCCGATCACCGAAGCCCGCAACGCCATTGCCAGCTACGGCAACAAGTCAGATGCCTCCAAGGTCTGGTATCAGCGCGCCTCGCAGCTGGCATCGAGCGCGAACCCGGCGGACCGTGCACTTGCGGCGCACGCGCAGCAGATCGGCGATGCCGTGGCGCAAAAGGAAGCTTTGAAGGCTGCGAAGGCGCATTTGTCGAGCTTGCAGGGGCAGCTTGCCGCCGATACCAAGCTCAACGCGGCGCAGGTCACCGCCGGGGTGCTGACCCCCGACCAGGCGCAGGCCAAGACATTGGCTGACCAGAAAGCCGCTGCTCCGCAGCTGCTTGCCGCAGCCGAAGCGGTCAAGCGGTACGAGCAGGCGCTTGGAAAGTCCACCACAGTCATCGACACCACCATCACCAAGATCAAGGAGCTTGGCAACGGTCTCACCCAGATGCAGAAGAAGATCAGCAACACGGCGCAGGGCGCGTTCGAGGGCTTTTTCAGCGCGTTCATGTCGGGGCGCAAGACGTGGAAGCAGATGGGCGACCAGTTCGTCACGAGCCTGCTCACGGGCATCAATTCGGCGGTTTCGCAGAATCTGGCGCAGGGCCTGATCCAAGGGCTGCTCGGCTCATCGAGTGGAGCCGGGCAGGCGTTGCGCGGATTCGGCGGCTCCGGCGGCCAGATGTCGGCGGTGGGAAGCTGGATCGGCAACCTGTTCAGCAGCAGCGCCTCGAGCGCCGCGTCCTCGAGCATTGCCAGCTCGGCCACGGGCAGCGGCGGCTGGATCGACGCGATCGCCGGGTGGCTGGCCAACATGGGATCATCCTTCGCTGCCGGTGCCGATACCGTCCCCCACGACATGGTGGCGCAGATCCACAAGGGCGAAATGATCGTGCCGGCATCGGGCGCCGAAGCGATCCGCTCCGGTGCGCTCGGCGGCTCCAAGCAGGTCCACCTTACCGTGCACGCGATGGACAGCCAGAGCGTGATGCAGGCGCTCCACGGCGTCGCACGCGAAGCGTCGTCGCTGTTCGGCGCGACCAATCAGAACCTGAACTTGGGCTACTGATGGCATTCTCTGGACTGACCTTTCCGGCTCTGCAGTACGGCAACCGGTTCCGTGGCACGCATGTGCAAAGCGCGCTCCCGGTTTCCGTGGTCGCCAACGGCGGTTACGAGTACCGCACGCTGCGCTTTGGCTACCCGCGCAGGTCCTGGACGATCTCGGCGCGCAACCTGACGTGGCAGGACAAGGAAACGCTGCTGGAGTTCTATCACCAGGTCGGCGGCGAGCTGAACAGCTTCCTGTACACCGACCCCGATGCCAACAGCCTGAGCAACTATGCGTTCGGGGCTGGCACGCAGATCAATGCGCCTGCGACGCCGACGCTGGTGAGCACGACAGGCACCTTGGCCGCGGCGACCTACACCTATGCGGTGACGGCCTACAACGCCGAGGGCGAAACGCTGGCCAGCACGGCGGCGAATATCACACTGTCGGCAACTGGCGGCGTGACGGTGAACTGGACCGCCGTTGCGGGCGCCACCGGCTACCGGGTCTATGGCCGCAGCGGCACGCTCGGGCGGCTGGCGGATGTCGGCAATGTCCTGACCTACACCGATTCCGGGAGCGCCACGCCGGGCGTTGCATCGCCGTCTGTGAATGGCACCGGCACGCTGCAGTACGCGGCGCAAATTCCCGTCGCCGGGCTTGCGCATCCGCTGTTTCACGCCGGCACGCTGGCGATCACGCCGAGCAACTACACGCTGCAGGTTATCAACGGCATGCCCTACCTCGTCTATCCAGCTGGGTCGGCTCCCGCCTATGGCAGCAACGTGGTCGGCAACGGCTCGTTCCAGGTCTGCGCGCGCTTTGACATGACGGCAGGCTTCGCCCTGGCCAATGCCGTGACGCCAAGCCAATCGGCGGCGCAGATGGACGCCATCAAGCTGATCGAGGTGTTCGAGTGAGGACCATCAGCAGCCAACTCGCCGCCGACATCGCGGCAGGCACCGTCTGCAACCTCATGCAGGTCACGCGCACGGATGGCGTGGTCCTGTATTACACGGACCACGACGGGCCGCTCACGGTCGGCGGCAACACCTACGTGCCCGCGCCAGGCC
>DAICYU010000667.1:312-2567 GCA_027311485.1 Acetobacteraceae bacterium | reverse complement strand
TTTGTCGGCAATGCAGGCATACCCGCCGCTCCTACGATCCCGCAACAAAAAAATAACGAGATCGTGATCACAATTTTGTATACTAACCAAAACGATAATATTATCGATATATAATACATGTTGGCTTATATCCGATGCGAATGTTGGTGTGCTGCCGCAGGACGGCGCAGTGCGCGAACGGCCGGGCGAATGCTGCGTGTAGCCGACCTCCTCCGGGGAATCAGGTCCCTCGCTTGCACCGCTTCCGCCGCACGGCGCCGGACCTGCGCGGCAGGCTGCCGCCTCAGAATGAGGAAGCGCGCGCCATCGACTCGCGAACCGTGACCAGCGGGACCAGGAAATAAACCAACCCGGTCGCTGCCGCCGAGACAACGATCAATGGTGTAAGCTGCCGATTGAACACATGCTCATACAGCAGTGAACCCAATGCATCCGCCGATGGGTTCGCCATGTTGATCAGCGACATCAGCCCGGCAAAGGCAAAACCCTCCGCCCCTTGTGGGCAGGCATCGGCTGCCAGGGACATCGTCGCGATCATCGCGATCATGCCGGCCATGCCGGTGATGATCCAGATCGCCACCGCACTCACTGGACCCGAAAGCAGCAGGTACAGCAGCGTCGTGACGACCCCGCTTAGAATGCTCAGCCGCAGTAGCATCAGCCGCGGAATCCTGTGCAGCCACGCCTTATACAGCACACCGCCCAAAATCCATCCGCCCGCGCCGATCGAGGAGAGCAGCCCGATGAAGCCCTGTGAAAAATGCAGTCTATCCGTCATCTGGAAATAAAGCGGCGTGCCGAAGCCGGGACTGAAATAATAAAGAAACAGAAAGGCGGCCACAAACCATAGGTTCCGGTCCTTAAATGCGGTGACCAGGGCATGCAGCCTGCCGCGCAGTGCCGGCAGATCAATACTGGCACGCGGCTCCTGTATCAGCCAGACGCTGCCCAGAATCGCGAGTGGCGCCGTTGCCGCAAGCCACGCCGCGGCATGCAAAGCCCCGACGGGCGAGAAAATCTCGATCAGATAGCCGGCGGTCAGCACCGCCAGCATTTGCGCGATATTGAACCAGAGCCATTGCTGATTGACGAACGCAGCGCTGGCTTGGTGCCGCTGCCCGGTTTCCACCAGCAACGCCCCGCACAGGGTCGAGGATACCGCCATAGCAATGGCCGTGAGTGTCAGCACCGGTATCAACGCAGCAGTCGTAGTGATCATCGCCACGCCAATGAAAGCCAGCGTGGCGCCGATATTGGCCAGGATCAGGTACGGCCGGCGCCGGTAGCCGAACAGCGGCACAAAATCCGAAATCGCCCCCCACAGCGGCTTGATGATCCAGGGCACGTCCAGCACGGCCAGCGAGACGCTGATCTTCACCGGATCCCAGTGCTGTGTCTGCTTCAGGAAGTAGGTGAGAGGCTGTCCCAATATGCCGGCTTTGGCCTGCCCGATCCCTTCCACCGCATAGACGATGGCGAAGAACCACATGACCCGGGTGATCGGAGGGTGCGAATCCATGCCCCATAGTGGGGGAGCCTGGGGTCGCCCTCAACCCGGCGCGGCGAACGATGGCCGCAAAATCAACCGATGGGGCGCATATCGCGGCGTATGGACGTCGATACCGCCGGCGTCACGGCCTGGCCAGGTCGCGCGCGGAAGGGTGGCCAGCGTCCGTGCCACCCCCTTCGCCGATCCACCACCGCCGATCCACGACCGCCGATCCACCCCCGCCGGCCAGACCCGCATCAGACCCACCCGGCGCGGAACGACCTATTAGGCCCGCAGCGGCTCGGGCGGCGGGTCAGGAGGGACCGGGATTGGAAATGGCGGATCCGCCACCGGCACAGGTTCATCCGGGTCGGGCAAAACGGGTGGATCGCCGGCTGGAGCCGGCGGATCCGACAGGTTCCAATATGACTTCAATGAGCTGAGGTCAGCAGTGGACGCACAGCGTCCTGTGCAGTGCGCCCGGCCAGTTCCAGAAGCCGGCTGCTGGACTCGAACGCATGGTTGATGGCGCCCATGTACAAGTCGCGCTGCACCTCGGCGACTTCCACCAGTGTTTTGCAGCGCAGCAGGTCCTGCGGCTTGTGCACGGCATTCTCCATGGAGTGATCGAGCATTTCCAGCCACGCATGCTGCATCTGCTGAATCCCGCGGCTCAGTGTCATGGCGCTGGAAACCAGCGCATGCACACGCTCCGCCGAACGCTCGGACGCGTCACGGTAGATGTCCATCGCCTGCGCGGCGGAAG
>DAICYU010000667.1:0-302 GCA_027311485.1 Acetobacteraceae bacterium | reverse complement strand
CCAAAGCTGACATCCGCGACGCGGCCGCTGACGTCGGCCGCGGTACGCATGCCCATCATCATCACCTCTCGTCCCTGATCGGTGGCCTTCGACGATGCAGTCGTTGCGGCATCGGCAACCTCTGCGGTGGTTTCCGTCATGCTCTGTCCGGCGTCGCGCGCCCGGTCGGCCGCGGACTGCGCTGTCTGCGCAGCCTGACCAACGGTTTCCTTTGTCGCCCGGGTCGCTGCTTCAATGGTCGCCTGGACAGGCTTCTTCATGCCTTCCGAAGGTGTCTTCGTTGTTTCTGACATAATATGATC
>DAICYU010000666.1 GCA_027311485.1 Acetobacteraceae bacterium | reverse complement strand
AGACTGCTTCAGATTGTTTTCCAGCACCACCCGCAACTGCGCCTGCTCGTCCTTCAGCTGGCTGGAAAGCCCCTCACCCAGGCGCGACCGCGTACTGCTCGACAACGCCGCCAGGCCCTGGGTCATCTCACGCTCAGCCAGGCTCAATTCCTCGCCAAGACGGCGACTCTCGCCTCCAAGGCGCTGCGCCAAGTCTTCGACCATACCATCGACCGAGGCACGCATCAGCCAAACCGCCAAACCGACCTGCACCAACATGGCCAGACCAAGCGCGACGAAAACCGGGCGCAGCAAACGACTACGCAACATGGAAACGATGGCAAACACTGGCGACACTCCTCAACGACCGTAACGACTATAACGGCGACTTCCGGGATTTGTTTAATACAAGCAAAGTACATGCCCGGAATACTGGCACCACCCCGTCAGCGCAATCGGGTAGGAGGCGGCCTCACGGCCGCCGTCCTCCCACACCACCGTGCGTACGGTTCCGTACACGGCGGTTCAGGCCATGCGGTTAAGCCGATTGATCGTATCCAGTATCGAGACCAGTCCAAGCCTGTCCCAGAGCTTCTTCGGCAGCGCCTGATTCATATGCGGCGCACCCGAGTTCCACCACGGGCCTCGGCCATTGAAGGCCGATTTGTAGGCACGCTCCTCGCCCAACCCCAAGCGCATCAAGTTGCGCGCCCTCGTAGAGGGCTGCTTCCATTGCCGCCAGACGACACAGCGAAGTTTGTGTCTGACCCAACCATCCAGCTCTTCAAATGGACGCTTGCTCTGGCTGAGTTTGAAGTAGCCCGCCCAACCACGTAGCACCGGGTTGATCCGCTCGATGACATTCGCCATCTTGTGGCCCCGCACCCCTCGCAGCAGTTCCCTGAGCCGGTCGCGCACACGGCGCAGGCTCATGGTTGCCACTCGCAGCCGTGGCTGTCGGTGCCAGCTCATCCCATACCCCAGGTAGTCGCATTTCCACGACCCCGCCACGCGGCTCTTGTCCCGATTCAGTCTCAGTTTCAGACGGTGATTCAGGAACCGCTCGACACTGGCCAGCACTCGTTCACCAGCACGCGGACTACGGACATAAATGTTCGCGTCATCGGCATAGCGCACGAAGCGATGGCCTCGCCGTTCCAGCTCACGGTCGAGTTCATCGAGCAGGATGTTCGACAGCAGCGGCGAGAGCGGGCCGCCTTGCGGCGTCCCCTCCTGCCGATGGCTGACAACCCCGCCCGACATGACGCCCGCTTCAAGGTAACGGCGGATGAGTCTGAGCACGCGCTTGTCTTCGACATGACGTTCAACACAAGCCATCAGGATGTCGTGGTTGACCCGGTCGAAGAATTTCTCCAAGTCAAGTTCCACGCACCAACGGTGACCCACCGCCACATGGACGCGGGCCATCTCGACAGCCTGGTGAGCGCTTCTGCCCGGACGAAAGCCGTAGCTGTAATCCGAGAACAGCGGATCGAAGATCGGGGTGAGCTGTTGCAGTAGGGCTTGCTGGATCAGGCGATCCATGACACTGGGAATGCCCAACTGCCGCATACCACCCTGCGGTTTGGGGATTTCGACCGACCGCACCACTTGGGGATGGTATTCACCGGCCAGCAACCTGGCCTTCAGGATGGGCCAATACTGTTTCACATAGCCCGCCAAGTCGGCGACCGTCATGCCATCGGCACCCGGCGCCCCCTTGTTGCTGACTACGCGCTGATACGCACGCTCGAGATTCGCCGGTGCGAGCACCCGCTCCATCAGCATGTCCGGCTCCGCGTTCGTCCACGTCACCGACGCCGCCGATACCTCTGCGCTGTCAGGCGTCATCCTCGGCCTCTGGCCGGGACTCGGGGTGACAGTCTTCTCTTGGAGAAATTTCTGCATTTCGGTTATCGACGAGACGCTGACGCCTACTGGCGGCACAACCTGTTCGGCCCTTGGTGGCGCGGTAAACCGCCACTTACTACGGCCTCGGCTGACTTCTGCACGCCCATCCCGTCGCCTCTCGACAATCGGTAGCACAATGGCAAGCGTACAGATCTCCCAGGGTAATTCGCGCGACCTTCCTGCTTATGCCTGTCGGATATACGTCGCAGCGTTCCGTGCAAGTATCGGGCTTTGGCGATTGTGGCCACCTCACCCCGCTGCGCCGCCTCATATCCGCTTCTTGTTCATCAGGCCAGCATTTTGCCTCGGGCTTCCTTCAGATTCGCAGTCGCCCGCGACACCCTTGCCTCCGGCTAACACTTCCCCTTGCCGGGTGTGTAGAGGACTTTCACCTCCGAGTCGCCAGGTTCGCCACCACGGTGAACCCGACAGCGCCAGTCACGGCGCTACGCGCCATGCCTGGCGCACCACGAAAAGGCCGGTCATTTGACCGGCCTTTTTTCACACCTGAATCAGCCTACATATGGCTGATCATCGCATCGCCAAATTCGGAGCATGACATCAACTTCGCTCCTTCCATCAGGCGCTCGAAGTCATAGGTGACCGTCTTCGCAGCAATGGCGCCATTGGTGCCCTTGATGATCAGATCGGCAGCCTCGGCCCAGCCCATGTGACGCAGCATCATTTCGGCAG
>DAICYU010000665.1 GCA_027311485.1 Acetobacteraceae bacterium | reverse complement strand
GCCGCAGCTTTAACGTCAAGACGCTGGCGATGATAGCGTGTCAGCACGGTCGGGTGCTCCGCGGCGGCTTCAGCCGAAAGCGTATGCACGCCATCCTGGTCATCGAAGCCGAACACGTCGCCCGCAAAGTAAAACTCGATAACCTGTCGCCGCCCGTCGGCGATCAGCTTGCAGGCACGCACAGCGCCGGATACAACCTCATACCAATGCTGTACCGGGTCATTTTCGAGGTAAATCGGCTCGCCGTCATCATAGCTGCATGTCGTACCAAGAACAACATCCGGCAGCGTCAAGCATGAAAACGAGTCCGGCCTGACTTCTTGCATTGTGCACGCGTTCATGGCCTTTGCTCCTCCGCTGGTTCGACTGTACTTTCCTCCGGACGGATACTGTGATGCACCTCACGGCGGTACTCGGCAGTGGTATGTCTGCTCAGGCCGTCGCCTGGAATGGCGCGAGGCAACAGCAGATGGACGATCGTCCCGCGCCCAGTTATGCTGCGAATCCGCGCCCGGCCGCTCATAGATTCGGCGAAGCGCCTGACCTGATCGAGACCCAGACCGGTTCCATGTTCGCCCTTGGTGGTAAAGTACGGCTCCCAGGCCCTGGAAAGCGTGCAGGCGTCCATCCCCGGCCCGTTATCGGCCACGGAAACCAGGACACGATCCTCGGCCTGATGGCACCCGATCCGGTCGGAGACGTTTGCCGTCCGGATGGTTATCGTCGCGTCCGCCCTGCCGCAGGCCTGCAAGGCGTCCCGGGCATTCATCGCAAGATTCAAGATCGCTGCGTCAAACTCGGCCGCGTTTGCCTTGACGTTCCATAGATTTGACGTGGCGAGGCAAAGTCGTAGCGTCACGCCAGGCAGAATACGTTCAAGCACTGGCAGCATTGCGACAAGGCGGACGTTGAGATTCAGATTCGAATGAGGAGCCGCCGCCCTGGACCGGAGGCCGGCAACCTGCATGGGAATGTCGATCAATCGACTTGCGCTGCGAGCCGCGGTTTCTATCAACTCAAGCGTCTCCCCGATGTTAGCCTGTCCTTGATGGCGCGCCAGATGCGTTCTGTTCAGGATGATGTTCAGCATGTTCCGAATATCGTGGAAGATACCTGGCGCAAGTTCAGCCAGCAGCCGGACGCGGTCTGTATCAGCCGTTACTGCAATCATCTGCCCTGGAAAGTAACGGGGCGTTTTCCAGCCATATTCTGGATCGATATCGCATACCTCACGTGGGAACATCTGCCGGTTATGTGTTCGCGCGGGCCTTGTCATGGGCAGGTCCTCCATCCCGCAGATCCCCCAAATCAAGGAACGGCCGGTTGTTGAACGTCTTAGCCGTTATACCGGAGTCAATAATGTACGAAGCGGCACTTGCACGCGATTGAGTAGAACTACGTAATTCTGGCCTATGATGATGCATACCCGGCAGGGCCAGCCTGAAACGCCTGTGAGGATATTAGATCAGAAATCGCCGGCCAACACACAACTACTGGTTTAAGACAGTAAATCTGATACACCCTATCGGGGTAAGGCAAAGTATTACACGCGCCGGATAGATGACCCGGCATCGGGCCGTGGGCTTACCTGCCTCATCGTCGGCTGCGGCTTCAGGAACCGCGTCGGCTCCCACCCGGCCATTTCCTCGTACAATCGATACTTTTCCTGAATGCCCGCCTGCGCCGCAGCCAGCAACTGCCCCGCCTCCTCGGGCCGGGTTTGCGTCAGCGAACGGTAGCGGAGTTCGTTATAAGCGTAATCACGGAACGCGAGCGTCGGACGCGGGCTGTCGAGCCGGAATGGGTTTTCCCCGATTGTCCGCATCGCCGGATCGTAGCGGAACAGCGGCCAATAGCCGCTGGCGACCGCGAGATCCTGCTGGTGCATGCCGAACCGCATGTCGATGCCATGCGCGATGCAATGGCTGTAGGCCAGTATCAACGATGGGCCGGGGTAGGTCTCGGCCTCCCGGAACGCCAGCAGTGTCTGCTGCGGGTTGGCGCCCATCGCCACCTGGGCGACATAGACATTGCCGTAGGCGATGGTCTGCAACGCCAGATCCTTGCGCGCGACGCGCTTGCCGGCGGCGGCGAACTTCGCAACCGCGCCCAACGGCGTCGCCTTGGATGCCTGGCCGCCGGTATTGGAATAGACTTCGGTATCCAGCACCAGCACGTTGACGTCGCGCGACGACGCCAGGACATGGTCCAGCCCGCCATAACCGATGTCATACGCCCAGCCGTCGCCGCCGACGATCCAGATGCTGCGGCGGACCAGGTGATCGACGACGGACAGCAGGTCCTTGGCCCTGGGATCGTCACCAAGGGCCTGCAGGCGATCGATCAGGGCCGCCACACGGACGCGCTGGGCACGGATTTCGGACTCGTGCTGCTGCGGCGCCGACAGGATGGCTTCGACCGCATCAGCGCCCAGCACGGGCGCCAACTGGCGTGCCAGCGTTGCCGCCAGATCGGCATGCTTGTCCGCGGCCAGGCGGAAGCCCAGGCCGAATTCGGCATTGTCCTCGAACAAGGAGTTCGACCAGGCGGGACCACGTCCTTCCTTGTTCCTGGCCCACGGCGTCAC
>DAICYU010000664.1 GCA_027311485.1 Acetobacteraceae bacterium | reverse complement strand
AAATAGTCCGGTAGGCGGGTGGGACGCCGATATTGGACATTGCGTTCATGTCGGACCGTTCGATTCCGGATGCGATTGGTGCGTCAGCACATACTGCCGGCGCTGCTGTCCGAAAGTTAAGATTCAATGAAGCAGCGGGAATCGTCCCATGGCTCAAGAGTTAATATGAAAGTCACCCAATTGTCATACCGATGACACCCCGTAATGTGATGGTAGTTACTTTCAGATCAGGTTGGTTTCCGATTCCGAACCCTCAATCTGTCCGTGCCTGCCGTCAATGGTGATCGTATTCAATCCGGTCGCGGGTCGCCGGCGTGCCCACCTTCTATGGCGTGTGCTCGACGTGTTGGTTGCCAACGGCGTGCGCCTTGACCTGGCGGAAACCCATCGCGCCGGTCACGCCGAGTCGCTCGCCCGCGACGCCGCGCGCCGCGGAGAGCAGATGGTCGTCGCCGCCGGCGGCGACGGCACGATCGCGGAGGTCGCCAACGGACTGATCGGCACCGGCGTGCGGCTGGGCGTGATCCCTTTGGGCACCGCCAATGTCCTGGCACACGAACTTGGCCTTCCGTTCGCCCCGAAGTCGGTCGCGGCCGCCCTGGCGTTCGGCCGCACCTGCACCCTCTGGCCAGGTCTGGCGCATGGTGCAAGCGGTGACCGCCTGTTCGTTCAAATGCTGGGCGTTGGCTTCGACGCGCACGTCGTCGGGAACATTTCGTTTCCGCTGAAGAAAGTCCTGGGCAAAGGCGCCTATGTGCTGCAATCGATGCGGGAACTCGCCCGGTACAGGTTCCCGAATATCCAATTGCGCGTGGATGATGTCGAAACGCACGCAGCGAGCGTGATCATCACCAAGGGCCGTCTATACGGCGGGCGCTTCCGGATTGCACCGGACGCGGTTCCCGCCGATCCCGGATTCTCCGTCCTGTTGTTCGATCACACCGGCCCGGCAGCAGCGATGATGTACGGCGCCGCACTGCCGTTGAACCTGCTGGGACACGCCCCGGGCGTTCGTCATGTGCGTGCCAGCCGTATCGATTTCATGCTCAATCAAGCGGTGCCGGCACAGACTGACGGAGACAGCGCCGGCAGCGCCCCGGCCTACATCACAGACGCACCGGGGCCGATTCAGGTAGTGATGGGCTGACGATCGCCTGTTTGCCCGAAGGCGGCGACTGCGAGGCGCTGCGGCCAGCGTCAGAACTGCTTCAGCAGGCGGCCGATGTAATCCAGTTCCTGCCGCGGCCGTTCCTGATCGGCGCCGCGGCGGCGAAGCTCCTCCTCGATTGCCTGCGTGCGCTGCCGCTCGCGCTGCTCAGGCACGACCACGTCCTCACTATCGGCGCTTGACCCCTGCGCGGTGCGCCCAAGCGGATCGCGTCCACCAGGATCGGCCTGATCGGGCGATCCTGGTTCGGATCCGTTGCCACGTCCCTCCCCCGGTTGATCACCAGGCATCATGGTCATGCCCATCATGCCGTCCTGGGACTCGCCATCCTCACCCTGACCCTCTTGGCCAGGACGCCCGCCCATCTTGGCCATGGCCTGCGCCATCTCCTGGTTGCCCTTCTGCAGGGCTGCTATGGCCTGCTGCTGCGAATCTCCTGCAGCCGTATCATCGCTCTGGTTCAACTGGGTCAGCGCGTCACGCATGGCCTGATCAGCCTCGCCCAAGCCTGGCGATGCCTCCCCGGTCAGATCGGTGAATTGCTGCATCAACTCACCCAAAGCACGCCGGAGCGCCTGTTGCATCCGGGCATCGGCCTGCCGTTGTGCGTCCGGATCGCTGGCGGAAGGGCTGCCGGGCGCCTGTGTGCCGCGCTGCTGTGCGTGATCCAGCAGCCCACCCTGACGCGCAATCAGATCCTGCACCACGCTGCGCTGGGACTTTCCTCGCTGCTGCTTGCCGTTCGCCTGTTTACTTTTCGAGGAGCGCGGCTGCGCGTTGCGCAGCTGGTCCAGCATATGCTCAAGCTGGGACATTTGCTGCTGGGCATCGGCCATCCGGCCATCTCGCGCCGCCCGCTGCGCCTGTTCAGCCAGACGTTGCAGGTCCCGATCGGTCATCTGCGCCACCTTCGGATCGAACGGCATGACGTTGTTGTCGCGCATCGCCTGTTCGATCAACGCGCGCATATGCCGGTCGATCGCGTCACGCAGTTCCTGCAACCGCTTCTCCAGCGCCTGCCGGTTGGCCTCGGACGGATTTTGCCGCGCCTTGTCGAGGGCATCGCGCGCATTGCGGCGGGCCTGTTCCAGCGACTGCGCGGTCCGTTCGCTCTGGCCTTCCTCCAGGTGCAGGGCAAGTTGCCACAACCTGGTCTGCGCTTCATCCACCGCACCGGGATCATGATTGACCACCAGGAGATAGTAGGTGGAGCTGAGCATCAGGAAGGCGACCGTGTCGTCCTTGAACTGGTCCGGCTGCTGGAGAAGCTGGTCCAGAACCGCCAGCGCATCGCCCCGGTCGTCAGGATGCACGGTGAGGGTTTTCCGCGCCGCAATCAGAAGGCGGGCAATCGGGTTGTGGAACGGCCGTTCGCCTAGCTCAAAGGTCGCGTTGCCGCTGCTACCGCTCTGGCCAGCTGCG
>DAICYU010000663.1 GCA_027311485.1 Acetobacteraceae bacterium | reverse complement strand
TGCCAGACCGTTCTTGTTAATAGCGTTCACGGTCTGTGCCACGATTGGGATGCCGGCGAACTTGCCCAGCTTGTCCGGCGCCGACAGCACCCTGTCACGCAGGCCAGCGCCCTGGCTTTTAAATTTAACGGCCTTGCCGCGCAGCATCAGGTGCGGGAAGTCCAGGTTCCAGGGATGTGGCGGCACGTAGGGGCATTTGGTCATGAAACACATGTCGCAGAGATAGCAGTGGTCCACCACTTGCCAGTACACTTTCTTGTCCACGGACTCGAGTTCACCCGTATCGGTGGCGTCGATGGCATCGAACAGTGTGGGAAACGCATTGCACAGATTGAAGCAACGCCGGCAGCCGTGGCAGATGTCGAAAACCCGCCGCAGTTCCTTTTCTATATCCGTCGGATCGTAGAACGTGGGATCCTGCCAGGCGATTGGGTGCCGCGTGGGCGCCTCGAGGCTGCCTTCTCTCATTCTGTCTGCTTCCGTGGCTTAAAGAGTATCGCTTCCCGTGTGCGATGCGACATCGTGAACCGTCACGACGAGACATGCGCGCAAAACCTGTAGCCCTGCCGAAATTTGACCGCCGATATCCGACTATGCGGGTCCCGGCGCGTCAGCGCGCGTGGGACGATGACCGCTTGGACAATGACGTTCAACGATCTCCGCGCATCGGTGCCCTGGCAACGCCCTCCCCGTTGCCGGGGAGGGACCGTCGTCAGCTCAGACCGACGCCAGTTCGTTCAGCGCCTTCTGGAACCGGCCAGCATGAGACCGCTCGGCCTTTGCCAGCGTCTCAAACCACTCGGCAATTTCCTCGAAGCCTTCTTCGCGCGCGGTGCGGGCCATGCCGGGGTACATGTCGGTGTACTCGTGCGTTTCACCGGCAACGGCAGCCGCCAGGTTCTTGTCGGTCGGGCCGATCGGCAGACCGGTGGCCGGGTCGCCCGAGGCTTCCAGATATTCGAGGTGACCGTGGGCGTGGCCGGTTTCGCCTTCCGCGGTCGAGCGGAACACGGCGGCGACGTCGTTGTGGCCTTCAACGTCGGCCTTCTGAGCAAAGTACAGGTAACGGCGATTGGCCTGGGACTCGCCGGCGAATGCCGCCTTCAGGTTGTCTTCGGTCTTGCTACCTTTGAGCGCAGCCATGTCAGATCCTTTCTGGTTCCGGGACGATGGGGCGAACGCCGACAACTCGGTTACGTGACCGCGTCTGCCTCCCCCGGGCGGAGGCTAGTGGAAATGCCGGGTCAATGAAAGTTCAGAGGAATATGAAATTTTTCGATTGGCATCAGTGACGTGGGCGATGACCTGACCGTATTTTGCTGTCCCATCGCCGCGGACCGTCCTGGCGTCGCCGATGGGAGGCCTTTGTACGCCGACTTTGTCACTTCATCTCGCGGACTTCGGCCAGCGCGCCTCGGCACTGCGGCGACAAGCGGGATTCGTTCTGCATTAGGCACCCCAGCGCCCGACCACCGCCCATACGGACGTTCGCACAGTAGGAGTGGAAATCATTCCCACAAGCGTGGCGCATCAACGCAGCCTCCTGCCGTCGCGACATTGGGGGTGGTGCCGCGGCGGCCTGATTGCCTGGGTTGGTCGCCGGTGGGTGGGCGCCATTGCCGGCGGCGGCGACCGCGTCGTGGCACGGCGGCGACAGCGTCGTGATATGCTGCTGCAAGCATTGCAACGAGGCCGCGCCGCCGGTTGGCACGCTGGCACAGAGCGATTGGTAGTCCCCGCGGCAGGATTGGCGAATCGCATTTGCCTGGGCCTGGGTTGGCTGCTGCGCGGCGACGCCGCCGGTCAGCAGCAGGAAAAGCATGCCGGATGCTGGCAAAATTTGCACAATACGCTCCCCCATCAGCGCCTGAAGCGCCCGCCTCCACCAAACCCGCTTCCGCCGGAGCCGAAGCCTTCGCCGCCGAACCGGCTGCTACTGCCGTAGCGCTGCGTGCCTGACAGGCGCGCCTGTCGGTCCCGTTCAAGCTGCTGATACGATGTCGCGTCCAGGCTTTGCCGCCCGCCGGATCGAGCACTGGCCGAACCGCCGGCAGAACCGGTCTGGGTCGTGCGGCTGTGCCCGTTGTTGATGTTGCGCTGCGTCTGGGACGCGGACGCCGGCGGATTAACCGGCTGCCAACCGCCATTGTTCCATTTCGACCAGCCATTGTCGGTGTGCTGGTACACGTTGCCGTCATGCCCGGCATACACATCGCCGGTCTGGGTTCGTACCGCGCCACCCTGATTGCCACCCGCTCCACGATAGCCGGCACCTTCGGCCCCGGTGGAGGACTGGAAGCTGCCGGCGGACCCGCGGGCATTGCTCCCGCTTTGTGCGTTCACCGTCTGGTTCGGGCCGGCAAACGTGCTTGAACCCCAGCGCGAATACGGATTCCAGTTCTGGTTGGTCGAACCCGCTACACCGGTGCGGGGATTATAGTAGCTGGCCTGCGCGAAGCCGCCGTTCGCATTCCAGGAACTGCTGCCGCGCGCGTAACCGCCGGTCGAGGAGCAGCCCGGCATCGTGGCCGGGTAGGGGAGGCGCTGGCCGTTGCTGGTGTGGAAGACCGGAAGCGCAAAGAAGGATCCCGCGCCGC
>DAICYU010000662.1 GCA_027311485.1 Acetobacteraceae bacterium | reverse complement strand
GACGCCAAGCTGATCGCCGCCGCCGGCGCATGGTGCGGGCTGGCGGATCTGCCCTGGATCATCTTCTGGAGTGCGGTGTTCGGGCTGCTGGTGGCGCTGGCCGGCGCGGTCCGATCCGGCCGGCTGAGTGCCCGCGCGCAGATCCCGTTCGGACCCTGCATTGCCGCGGCGTTCTGGGTCGGCTGGCTGTTGCCCGGGCTGCCCGCGTGGCTGACGATGCTGCTGGGCGGGTAGCGGACGCATGGCGCAGGCCGTCGGTGAGCCAGCCTTCGGCGATCACGCTGCTGGCCCTTCACAAACCGCAATCAACGCCGATCGGCGGTTCAGAGCATGGCGACGCGTCCTGTGTCACGAAGAGGAAACTTGCGGCATGTCACGCGGCTGCTAAGCCACGTCGGCTTTCAACGTATGATGAGGCAATGCATGAGCGAGCGGACGCGGCCCGGCCAGGATGGGTTCACCCTGCTGGAAATCCTGGTGGTGATCGCCATCCTGGGCCTGCTGATCGGCCTGGTCGCCCCCGCCGCCCTGCGCCAGCTGGGTGGCGCCCGCGTGTCCGTGGCGCACCAGTCGATTGAGCGGATCGGGTCGATCCTGGACATGTACAAGCTGGATGTCGGCAGTTACCCGACGACGGACCAGGGTTTGCAGGCGCTGGTGACGCAGCCGGCGGGAGTTTCCGGCTGGAACGGACCGTATGTCAAAGGCAACGTGCCGCTCGACCCGTGGAACCATCCTTATAAGTATGCCGATCCGTCGACCCGGCCGGGCCATGAGTATGACCTGTGCTCCGAAGGGCCGAACGGCGGCGGCGGCACCGACGAAATCTGCAACCCGTGACGCCCCGGCGACCGGTTATGCACCGGCCTAACGGCCGGCCGAGAACGCTCCCTTGGCCGAACGGCCGGTCGATACACCCTGGCCGAGTGGCCAGCCGATAAGGCGGCTTGGCGCGGCAGCAGGTCGATGACGGTTTGGCCGCCGCTATTCCGCCTCGGACCCGTCGGCCAGGCCGCCGACGAATTCCTCGAAATCCTTCGCCTCGCGGAAGTTGCGGTACACGCTAGCGAAGCGGACATAGGCGACCTTGTCCAGCTCCTTCAGCGTGTCCATCACCAGTTCACCGATCTGCTTGCTGGGGATCTCATTGTCGCCGGAGGCTTCCAGTTGCCGCACCACGGAGTTGACGATGCGCTCGATCCGCTCCTCCTGGATCGGGCGCTTGCGCAGCGAGATGCGGATGGACCGTGCCAGCTTGTCGCGGTCGAACGGGACGCGCCGCCCGTCTGTCTTCACCACGGTCAGCTCGCGCAGTTGAACACGCTCGACGGTGGTGAAGCGCTGCCCGCAATTGCCGCAGAAACGGCGACGACGGATGGCGCCGTTGTCCTCGGTCGGACGGCTGTCCTTCACCTGGGTGTCGTCGAAGCCGCAGAACGGGCAGCGCATCGGGCTTAGCGGACCGGATACAGCGGGAACCGGGCGCACAACGCCTTCACCCGCGCGCCGACCGCCTTCTCCACCGTCTCATTGCCGCCGTCGTTGGACTTCGCCAGCCCTTCCAGCACCTCATCGATCATCAGGCCGACCTGGCGGAATTCCTCGATGCCGAAGCCCCGCGTGGTGGCGGCGGGGGAGCCGAGGCGAATGCCGGAGGTGATGGCCGGCTTTTCCGGGTCGAATGGGATGGCGTTCTTGTTGGCGGTCATATGCGCGCGTTCCAGGCTCGCCTCGGCGGCCTTGCCGGTGACGCGCTTCGGGCGCAGATCGACCAGCATCAGGTGGCTGTCGGTGCCGCCGCTGACGATGTCCAGGCCGCGCTGCTTCAAGGTTTCCGCCAGCGCGCGGGCGTTGTCCTGCACCGCCTTCTGGTAGACGCGGAAGTCCGGCTGCAACGCCTCTCCGAACGCCGCGGCCTTGCCGGCGATGACGTGCATCAGCGGCCCGCCCTGCAGGCCGGGGAACACGGCGGAGTTGAACTTCTTTCCAAGCTCCGCGTCGTTCGACAGGATCATGCCGCCGCGCGGGCCGCGCAGGGTCTTGTGCGTGGTGGTGGTCACCACATGCGCATGCGGCAGCGGGCTGGGGAACAGGTCGGCGGCGACCAGGCCGGCGAAATGCGCCATGTCCACCATGAAATACGCCCCAACCTCATCCGCCACGGCGCGAATGCGGGCGAAATCGATGAAACGGGGATAAGCCGAACCGCCGGCGATGATCAGCTTTGGCTTTTCGGTGCGGGCCAGATGCTCCAACTGTTCGTAGTCCAGCAGCCCGTCCTCCTTGCGCACGCCGTACTGCACAGGGCGGAACCACTTGCCGGACAGGTTCGGCGCGGCGCCGTGAGTCAGGTGACCACCGGCGGCTAGGCTCATGCCCAGGATCGTGTCACCCGGCTGCACCAGCGCCAGGAATACCGCCTGGTTGGCTTGCGCGCCGGAATGCGGCTGCACGTTGGCGTATGTGCAGTTGAACAGCTTCGTGGCGCGCTGGATGGCCAGCGTCTCGGCCACGTCAACATACACACAGCCGCCGTAGTAGCGCCGGCCCGGATAACCCTCGGCATATTTGTTGGTCAGCACCGAGCCCTGCGCTTC
>DAICYU010000661.1 GCA_027311485.1 Acetobacteraceae bacterium | reverse complement strand
AGAATGTTTGCGCGGACGCCGCCATGCTCGGCGGAACCACCGCGCCGATCAGCCGCATGCAGGCCAGGTGCTGCAGCGCAAAGGTCAGGCCGTGCAACGGCTCTACCAGGGCCGATGCGACGACCGAGGTGGTTTCACCCAGCACGCCCCACCGCAGGATGCCGGCGATGGCGGCCAGCACGGATGCGCCGCCGGCACCAAGCCGGTTCAGCAGGGCCGGGCCGAGAAGCAGGAATACCAGCACCTCCGCCGCGACAGCTTCCGACCACAGCACACCAATGGTGCCATCGCCGATACCGACGCTGCGCCAATGCACGACGACAAAGCCGTCGTGGAAAGCGTGACTGCCCTGGATCAGCGCGGCGACCAGCATCATGCGGGTGAAGCCCGGCAGTCTGAACAGCGCGGTAAACCGCCCGTCCCGCGGCTGCGCAGAGGCGGGCCGGCCCAGTCGGTCCGGCACCAACGCGCCCGCCCCGGCCGCCAATCCCAGCAACGTGCCGTTCAACCAGATGATGGCATTCAGCCCAAAACGGCCGACCGCCTGCCCCGCGAGGATCGTGCCGACGATGAAGGCTCCTGATCCTGCGGCCCGCACCCAGCCGTATTCCAGCCGCCGCTCGACGTTGACCGCCGCCAGGGTCAGCGCATCGGCGATGGCGGTCGTCGGCGCCAGCACCGCCGCCTGCGCCACGCCGACCAGCAGCAGCGGCCACAAACCGATTGCGGGCAGGTAGCAGAAGGCGATGATGCCGGCGCCGGCCACACACCCGACCAACACTGGCCGCGGCGCCCCAAACCGGTCCGCGATCCGGCCGAACAGCGGACCAGCCCCCAGCCGCACCGCGGTTCCGGCTGCCAGGACCAGGCCGATGCCCGCCGGCAACAGCCCCTTGCCGTGCAGGAACGCGGCCAGGAACGGTGAGGCGACACCGAATGCCAGAAACAGCGCGGCATACAGGCCGACAAACCGCCACAGGCTACCGGACGGCGCCGCCCGGTTTGGCTCAGACAAGACCGGTGGTCGGCTCAGCAGGCACGGTCTTCTCGCCGTATTTCATGCCTTCCAGCTTCAACCCGTCAGGGTCGAGGAAAAACACGGCATAGTAATCTTCATAATACTCGCCGGCCGGATCGACAATCCGCGCACCGAGTTCGTCGCGGACAAACGCTTCCAGTTCATCGACATCCCGCCGGCTGCGAAGCTGGAACGCATAATGATGAAAGCCGACGTCGCCGATCCGGTACGGGTGCCGTTTTCCCTGCTCATCCGCCGGCGCAATCCAGAACCGTGTCTGGCCATTGGTCCAGCCGATCGTGTCGGGATATTCCTCGGAGACCTTGAACCCCAGGAACGTGAACAGCTTGTCGTAGAACGCCCTCGACCGACCATAGTCACTGACCCGGATCGACAGGTGATCGATCCCCACGACACGTGCCATTGCCGTCTTCTCCCCGTTGCGCGGCCAACCGCCGCTAATGTGAAGCCTTTCCTCCAACGCATCCGGCAGCCGTGCGTTACGCCCGCGCACAGCAATGGTGGAACATATGGCCGAGGCCGGGGAAGCATCGCCCCATCTCGATAAGAAGGAGCGGCGGCAGGCGGCCCAGGGCGCGCCGATGGGCGCACTGGTGATTCATGAGATCGTCCGCGACCAGGGCGAGGAGGAATTAGAACGGTCCTTTTCCGGTCTCGCCTGGTCGGGGATCGCAGCCGGCTTGTCGATCGGCTTTTCCGCCCTGGTGCAGGCGACGTTGCAGGCGCATCTGCCCGATACGCCGTGGCGCAGCCTGATCGCCGGTTTCGGATACGCGACGGGCTTCCTGATTGTCATCCTGGGCCGGCAGCAGCTTTTTACCGAGACGACCTTAACCGCCGTGATCCCGGCGCTGACCCGCCGCAACGTCGACTCGGTTGTCGGAGCCCTGCGGGTCTGGGCCATCGTGCTGACGGCGAACATATGCGGCACTTGGCTATTCGCGGGCATCCTGTCCCTGCCCGGGGTGTTTCCGCCGGCGATCACGGATGCAATCATCGGCCTGTCGCAGCACACGACCGGCAGCCCATTCTGGCACACGGTCATGACCGGCGGCTGTGCCGGCTGGCTGATCGGGCTGATGGTCTGGCTGTTGCCCTCCGCCCGGGCCAGCCAGCCGATGGTCATCATCCTGCTGACCTATGTGATCGCCATCAGCCAGTTTCCGCACATCATCGCAGGATCGGTTGAAGCCGCCTTCGCTGTCCTCGCCGGACACGCGACCGCGGGCGACTATCTGTTCGGCTTCCTGATCCCGACGTTTCTGGGCAACGCAACGGGTGGCACCATTCTGGCGGCCCTGCTGAATCACGCGCCAATCATGGATGAGCTCAATGGCGAGGCCTGACTGGCCGCCACGTCGTCGTGCGCTGATCCAGGGTTCGCCGCCGTCTCCGGCAGTTGTCGTGCCGCAACCATAGCGGCCGCCAGCAAATGGCTGAACAGCGCCGCCCGAAGGCCTTGTCCGGATCGCCCTCGACACGTTCGATCCACAGACGGGAACGCTTGACACGGTCACTGAACAGAATTTTTTCGATGCAAAAAATATACAGTAAAATCAATCGGT
>DAICYU010000660.1 GCA_027311485.1 Acetobacteraceae bacterium | reverse complement strand
ACCGCGTCCGGTTGCCGGGTCTCGGCTGGACAACTGTTTCACCGGCTGGGACCGTTCGGCGGACATTTTCGCCGGCCCCGCCAGCCTGCGGATCGAGGCAAGCGAGGCGTTTGGCTGCCTGCAGGTATTCACCCCGTCCTGGGCGGGTTTCTTCTGCGTCGAACCGGTCAGCCACGTGCCGGACGCGATCCACCGCCCGGACCTGCCGGCGGATCAGGCCATGGCTTCGCTGCCGCCGGACGCGACACTGACTGGTACCATCCGGCTGATTCCGGCGACGGCTTGATCCATCCGCCTCGGTCCAACGGGCCTGATCCGCCCGTCTTGCGTGGATGGACGCTACCGTCCGGTTTCGATGGGCGCGCAGTTCGTCCGTCCTGAAGCGACGCAATCCTGCAGCGCTGAGGCTTGCCGGAGCTTTTGCACCATGAACGCCATCGCCAGGATCAGCGCGGCGACCAGCACCAGCCCGATCATCCCGCGCCGCCGCGACCCAGGCGGTTGATCCTGCGGAATTTTAGCCATCGCGTCCCTCCGCCACGGCGTGGCAGGCAACCGAGACACCGCCTGCGGTGACATGTCCCGGCTTTTCGGTCCGGCAGCGCGCATTGGCAAGCGGGCAACGCGGATGAAACGGACAGCCCGGCGGGGGAAATAGCGGGCTGGGCAGTTCGCCACCGACCGGGATGCGCGCCCGCCCGATCTGCTCCAGATCCGGAATCGCATCCAGCAGGAGACGCGTATAGGGATGGCGCGGGGAGCGGAAAATGGCCTCCGCCGAACCCTGCTCGACGATGCGGCCGAGGTACATGATACCCAGCGTGTCCGCCATGTGCCGCACCACCGCCAGGTTATGACTGATGAACAGGTAGGTCAGCCCCAGCCGCCGTTGCAGGTCGCGCATCAAATTCAGGATCTGCGCCTGCACCGATACGTCCAAGGCACTGGTCGGCTCATCGCAGACCAGGAAATCCGGCTCACTTGCCAGCGCCCGGGCGATCGAGATGCGTTGGCGCTGTCCGCCGGAGAATTCGTGCGGGAATTTCGCCCCGTCGCGCATGGTCAGCCCGACCTGTGCCAGCAGGGACCCGACACGGGTCTGAACCTCCCCGGGCCGTGTCGCCAGGCGGAAGGCGCGGATGGGTTCGGCGATGATGTCGCGCACCCGCCAGCGCGGATTCAGCGATGCGTAGGGATCCTGGAAGATCATGTTCATCCGCCGCCGCATGGCCGGTTGCGCACGCGCGCTGGACAACGCCTGACCCTCAAACACGATGCGGCCGCCGTCCGGCTTGTAAAGGCCGACGGCAAGCCGAGCGATGGTGGACTTTCCGCAACCTGACTCGCCGACCAGGGCAAAGGTGCTGCCGCGTCGGATCGAAAACGAAACTTCATCCACGGCTCGCAGATGCTGCCGCCGCTGTCGTGAAACAAGTCGCTGCAAGATCGGCTTTGAAACATCAAAGCCGTACGAAACCGCGATGGTTTCCAGCATCGGTGGTTCAGTCATGCGCATGCAGCCAACAGGCGGCCTGGGTCGCGCCGGCCGGCAAGAGTTCCGGCTGACCAGTCGTGCACCGATCGAACACGCGCGGGCAGCGTGGGTGGAAGCGGCAGCCCGCCGGCATGGCGTCCAGTCGCGGCATCGCACCGTCGATCTGTCGCAACCGTTCGGCACGGTGCTCCAGCGACGGTATGCTGGCCATCAGGCCCGCAGTGTAGGGGTGTGCTGGTGCGCGAATGACCGCGCGAACCGGTCCGATCTCGGCGATCCGGCCGGCATACATCACCGCAACCCGGTCGGCGGTTTCGGCAATGACACCCATATCGTGGGTCACCAGCATGACAGCCGTATTGTGCTCCCGCGTCATACGTTTCAACAAAGTTATGATATGCGCCTGTATCGAAACATCCAGTGCCGTGGTCGGCTCATCGGCGATCAGCAGCGCAGGTTCGGCACACAGGGCAAGCGCGATCACCACACGCTGACGTTGGCCGCCGGACAGTTCATGCGGATAGGCGTCGATGCGCTGCGCCGCGGCGGGGATGCCAACCTGATCGAGCCAGGCGATCGCCTGCCTCCGCGCGGCGGCGTCCGACAGGCGCATATCCGATGGGCGCATATGGGTCTGCATCGTCTCGGTCAGTTGACGGCCAATGGTGTAGAGCGGGTTCAGCGTCGTCAGCGGATCCTGGAAGATCATGCCGATCCGGCGCCCGCGCAGGCGGCGCATGCGGTCTGGCGGCAGATGATCAATCCGCTGTCCCTCAAAACGGATTTCGCCGCCGGCGATGCGGCCCGGCGGCTCCAACAGGCCCATGATCGCGGCGCCGGTCAACGACTTGCCGGCGCCTGATTCGCCAACCACGCCAAGAACCTCACCGCTGTCGATGGTCAGTGCGATCCGGTCCAGTGCGCGCAGCACGCCGCGCCGTGTGGGAAATTCGACCGTCAGGTCATCGACCTCAAGCAGCGGCATCAGCGCAACCGCGGGTTCAGGGCGTCGCGCAGCCAATCGCCCAGCAGGTTGATTGCCAGCACCAGCAGCACCAGCGTGGCGCCGGGAAAGACGGTGACCCACCACTGGCCCGAGAACAGGAAATCGT
>DAICYU010000065.1 GCA_027311485.1 Acetobacteraceae bacterium | reverse complement strand
TCCAGCCGTTGACGTTCGGCGCGCAGACGGGCTTCCTCGGCGTCGCGCTCGGCCTTGGCTTTCGCTTCTTCGGCTTCGCGGATCTTCCGTGCCTCGGCCTCGGCAGCTTCCTGCGCCTGACGGGCTGCGCGTTCCTGTTCCTCGATCTCGGCGGTCAGCAGATACAGCCGGCGCTGCTTGAACCCTTCGGCCGACAGACGCTCCGTATATTGGCGCGCTTCGGCGACTGATCCGGCGTCGAGGGCTTCGCGAGCGATGAGCAACTTGCTTTCGGGACTGGCCGGATTGGAGTCGATCAGACGCTTGGCAGCCCGCAGGCGAGACGCGTTGTCAGGCTGCAGCGCCAGAGCGAAGGCTGCCAGATCGGGGTGCGGTGCACGCTTCCAGGTCTTGGATATGACGGCCTGCGCCTTCTTTTCCTGGCCGGCAAGGCGCAGGCGCTTTGCGTAGGCCAAGGCGGCCGGGGCGAAGGACGGGTCCTGCTGCCAGGCCCTCTTGGCATAGCCAAGGGCGCGGGTGTTGTCCGTCTCGGCGTCGGCGGCGGCGACGTAGTAAGCGGTGCGTCGTTCGTCATCCCCGACAAGTTCGAGCGCATCGGCCCAATTCTCAGTGCGAAGGGCCAGTTCGGTCCGCTCCTGGCGTAGCCAAGTGGTGCCGGGGCGCGTTTCCTCAGCCTGCTTCGCGAGTTTCATCGCTTCCGGCCAATCCTGGCGCGCCACGGCTTGCCGCAGGAGCCCTCGTAGCCCGAGGAACCGAGCATCTTTACGGGCCGCCAATGCACGGAAGGCGCGGTCCGCTTCCTGATCGCGACCGGAAAGGCGACCGGCCTCCGCCAGAAGCAGAAGTGTATAGGGTGAATCGCCGAGCAGCCGACGCGCCCGACGCGCTTCGCGCCATGCTTCACGCTTTTCGTCGGCAGCCAGGGCGACGAGTAACCGCGTTATGGCCTGATCACCCTGGCGCCGGACGCGACGCCCACGCCATATCGACCCCCGGCCGGGCAACGCCAGGATCCACCCGCAGAATTGCCAGACCAGCAGGATGGCCACTGCCAGAGCAATCAGAATAAGGATGGCGAACGGGGCAGTGGTTTCGATCGTGATCGAGCCGAAGGACGCAACGACATGACCGGGGATGCCGGCGATCAGCCAGGCTGCCACGGTCACCGCCGCAGCAACCAGAACAAAGAAAAGGACGCGCCGCATCACGACTGACCGGCCATCTGCGCGAGAACAGCCCGAGCGTTCTCGAGATCCTTGGCCTCGGCCAGCCAGGAAGCCATAGCCTGGGCCGGATCGCCTTTCAGGCTTTCCACCGCCTTGATGGCACCCGGCAAGTCCCCGGCCTGTAACGCTGATCGCGCCTGGTTCAGCGCCATTGCGGTCGCGTCACCGACGACAACGTCATCGCCACGGCGAACGGTCACCAGCCCCTGAGCCTTCTCCCACACGCGATCCATGAACGGCGCCGCCACGGTATCGGGCTGCGGCTTCGCCAGGGCACGCGCCTCGGCCTGCGGGAATGAGAGCCGCAATTGCGCTTCCGTCGGCGGCGGCGTGTGCGCGTATTTTGACAGGCTCGGCGGGGCACCGGGCACTTCGCCAACCGGCTCCCCAACAGAAAGTGCGAACGCGGCCTTTTGCAGCTTCGCCATCAGGTCCAAACGCTTGCCAAGCGCATCCAGGTTGCCCGCGGCGTTTTGCTGGGCGCTGACCTGGCCGGACAGATCGGCCAATTGCTGCTTGAGCGCGTCAAGCGCGGTCTGACTGCGGGATGACAACGCGTCGATCCGGCCTGAAACCGTGTCCACCTTGCTGGCGACCTCTGTCTGGTTCGCAAGGCGCCCGTCAAGGGCATCGATTCGCGCGGACAGCTTCGCGAAGTCGGCGGCGCTGACCGGCTGCGGACGGTGATCGATCCGATCCAGCTTCGCGTCCAGATCGCTGATGCGCTGGTTGACCGCATCGAGATCCTTCGAGTCGCGCATCGTGGTGTCGGCGGGTGTCATGTTCACCCAAAGGTAGGCGATCGCGGCCGCGAGCAGCAGAAAGCCCGCACCGAACACCCACGGAAGCGAGTCACGCCTGGGGCGGGGCTCGGTCGGTGGTGCCGCCGTCTCGGCGTGGGGGACGGCTTCGGCAGGGGTAACGGGTTCGTCTGGGGCCGGCAAAACAGCAGGTTCATTCATGAGAGTAATGCCAACATCGCATCCTGGTTAGGCTTTGCAGCGACGCTGATGCGACGCCAGGGAAGACGCCTTAATGCCATGATCGGGCGTTCGCTGATAGACACCGCTTCGACATCTCTGGTCGTCTCCTCCAGGCCGGCGGAGATGAGAAGATGGACGAAGTGAATGGCGGATTCCGTTGAAAAGAAAAGCGCCGCAGCCACCTCGCCGGAGCGCAACGCGGCCGCCCCGCGGTCGGGCAGCGCGGACAGGCGTGAAATTTCATAAGCGACCCGCCGCAACACGCGAAAGCCACCCTGGCGCAGCACCGCCGCCAGTTGTGTGCCCTGCCCCTTTGCCGTTGGCAGCAGCAGCGTTCCAGCCTGTGGGGATAGTTCCCGGCTGATCAACGCGGCCAGGGCATCGGCATTGGCGTCACCGTTGATGACGCGGCGGAAGCCGGCCTGCATCGCGCGTTTCGTGGTTGCCGGCCCGACCGCGAAAGCCGGCAGGGAATGGAGGAACGGCGGACATGCGCCGATGGCGTTACGGCTGGTCAGGACGGTGGCGGCGATGCCTTTGCTGACTGGCAGCGCATCAGGCAGACATCGCAGCTCAAAGATCGGCGCGACAACGGGTGTGAAGCCCAGCGCTATGACACGCGCGGCCGATTCCGACGCATCGGGCTCCGGTCGGGTGATCAGGACCTGCTTCAATCGTAACCTCGGCGGGTGGCGGGCGAAGTGGGTGGCAGACAGTCTCTGCCGGGCCGCGTTGCTTTTTCCTGCCTCAAGGATGTAGTGCGAACAAGCCCGGAACCCGGAAAACCCGATGAAGCCCATCCTAGGCATTGAAACATCCTGTGACGAGACGGCGTCAGCCGTGCTGGATGCCCACGGTCAGATCCTGGCCGAGGTTGTCTTCAGCCAGACCAAGGAGCATGCGGCGTTTGGCGGCGTCGTCCCCGAAATCGCGGCGCGGGCGCATCTGAAGTACTTGCCGGAGCTTGTCCGTCACAGCATGGCGAAAGCCGGCGTTGCCTGCGCGGACCTTGGCGCGGTCGCGGCGACGAGTGGTCCCGGACTGATCGGCGGGTTGATCGTCGGCTGCCAGTTCGGCAAGGGAGTGGCGATTGCCAACGACCTGCCGTTCCTGGCGATCAACCACCTGGAGGCCCATGCGCTGAGCGCGCGCCTGCCCGGGTTGTCGGACCATGACGTGGCGTTTCCCTATCTGTTGATGCTGCTGTCGGGCGGGCATTCGTTGTGCATGGCGGTGACCGGCCTGGGCCATTACCAGCGACTCGGCGGCACAATCGACGATGCGGTGGGTGAAGCCTTTGACAAGGTTGCCAAGCTTCTGGGCTTGCCCTGGCCGGGCGGTCCGGCGCTGGAGGCGCTTGCCGCCGAAGGCGATCCACGCGCGTTTGCGTTCCCGCGCCCCATGCTGCGGCGGCCAGGGTGCGACCTCAGTTTTTCCGGCTTGAAGACGGCGGTGGCACAGGCCATTCACCAACGCGATGGCATAGCCCTGGGACAGCAGGAGCGCGCCGACATGGCCGCGAGCTTCCAGCAAGCAGTGCTGGAAACATTGGCCGACCGGGCATCCAATGCCTGCCAGATGATGCGGACCCGATTTCCCGAGGCCACGATATTGGTGGTGGCAGGCGGCGTGGCCGCCAACCGGTCCGTCAGGGCGGTGCTGACCCGGGCGGCACACCGACACGGGTTCGAGCTTCTGGCGCCGCCGCCGCGTCTGTGCTCGGACAACGCTGTCATGGTGGCCTGGGCGGGACTCGAGCGGGCGCGGGCTGGGTTGATCGACGATATCGGATTTAAGCCCGTGCCGCGCTG
Source organism: Acetobacteraceae bacterium (assembly GCA_027311485.1). Taxonomy (GTDB): domain Bacteria; phylum Pseudomonadota; class Alphaproteobacteria; order Acetobacterales; family Acetobacteraceae; genus Rhodopila. The sequence goes on along the minus strand of DAICYU010000065.1, from coordinate 8,640 downwards.
GCCGTTGGAGACACTTCGCGGCGCAACACCATGAATTATCGGCACGATTTTCACGCCGGAAATTTCGCAGATTGCTTTAAGCACGCACTGCTGGTGGCGCTGCTGGACGCGCTGACCCGAAAGCCGGCCCCGTTTTGCGTGATGGATACGCATGCGGGGGCCGGGCGGTACGATCTGGAATCAGAGGCCGCGCAGCGCACGCGGGAGGCTGATTCGGGAATTCGCCGATTGCTGGCAGCGTGGCCCACGCCGTTGCACCGCTTCCTGGATCTGGTGGAGACGCTGGGCGTTTATCCCGGTTCCCCTACCTTGACGCACGCACTTCTGCGGCAGCACGACCGCCTGGTTTGCTGCGAGTCACAGCCGGATGTCGTGCACGGCCTGCGCCGCGTGCTGCGCGGCGATACGCGGGTCCACATCCACCAACGCTCGGGCTGGGAAGCGCTGGGCGCCCTGCTGCCGCCGCCCGAGCGCCGAGGTCTCGTGTTCGTCGATCCTCCGTTCGAGAATCCGGAGGAATTCCAGTCGCTGGCAGACGGACTCGCGAAGACGCACGAACGCTTTGCCCAGGGCATTTTTGCCGGTTGGTACCCGATCAAGCGCCTGGCCGCGGTTAGGACCTTCCATGCCGGCATTGCCCAACTGGGACTCCGCGATATCATCGCTGTGGAGCTTAACCTTCGTGAGCCACTCGACCCGTCGCGCCTTAATGGATGCGGGTTGATCGTGGTCAATCCCCCTTACCTGTTCGAACCGCACGCTCGCCTGATCGCCGAGGCGGTTCTGGCAGGTCTCGGTCCGGCCGAGGCTGGCGCCGGCGTCAATATTGTACGGTTGGCCGATGAATAAGGTTGTTGTTGTCGGTGCGGGCGCGTGGGGAACCGCATTGGCCATCCAGGCGGCACGCGCCGGGAGCACGGTCGACCTTGTCGCGCGCGATCCCCAGGCCGCCCGGCAAATTGATGCCACACGGTCGAATCCCCGCCTGCCGGGGATGCCCTTGCCGCCCGTCGTCCAGGTACGGACCGATATCAGCCCCGACGCGGACCTGCTGATCTGGGCGATCCCGATGCAGCAGATCCGCGCCTCATTGCTACGGTTCCAACCCGGCCCATGCCCGATCGTCATCTGCGCCAAGGGTGTTGAAACGAACACAGGACTGCTTCCGCTTGAGGTCGTTGCCGACGTGCCGCGGCCTGGACCGGCGGCCGTATTGAGTGGGCCAAATTTTGCCCTGGAGGTTGCCAAGGGCCTGCCGGCGGCCTCGGTTGTGGGAACGACCGATCCTGCCCTGCGCGACCTCGTGCGGGCCAGCCTGGGATCAAGCACATTCCGGCTGTATGGGAACAGCGATCCCGTCGGCGTGCAGCTGGGCGGTGCCGCCAAGAACGTAGTGGCCATCGCGGCTGGCGCTGTGATCGGTGCCGGACTTGGGGAGAATGCCCGCGCCGCCCTCGTGACCCGCGGACTGAGCGAGATCCGCCGCCTGATCGTGGCCCAGGGCGGGCAAGCCGACACGGCAATGGGCCTGTCCGGGCTCGGCGATCTGCTGTTGACCTGCACCGGGGCGGCCAGCCGTAACTTCAGCCTTGGGCTCGCGCTGGGATCGGGACAGCCACTGCAGGCCATCCTGGCCGCGGCGACAAGCACGATCGAGGGCGTCGCAACGGCGAAAGCGCTGGTAGCAAGGGCCGCGTCGGCAGACCTGCCGATCTGCCGAGCGGTCGCAGACCTTCTGGACGGGGTGAAAACCCTGGAACAGGCGGTCGAGTCTCTATTATCCCGTCCGCAACGCGACGAGTGAGCCTGCCCGGCGGCGCCGCGTAAACCAGGACCTGATATGAAACCTTCAAGGAACCCGTATGGTCATGATCCGGGACCGACATGCTTAAAGGCATCCTGACTGTCGGCGGGTGGACGCTGATCAGCCGAATCCTCGGGTTCGCGCGCGACATGCTGATCGCCGCATTCATCGGGACTGGCCCGATTGCCGATGCCTTCTTCGTCGCGCTGAAGCTGCCCAACCTGTTTCGACGCCTGTTTGGCGAAGGCGCGTTCAACGCCGCCTTCATTCCGGCGTTCTCCGGCCTGCTGAAAACCGAGGGGGCGGTGGCGGCCCGAGATTTTGCAAGCCAGGCCTTCGCGGTCATGGCCTTCTGGCTTGGCAGCATGACTGTGCTGGGCGAAATTTTTATGCCGCAGCTCATGGTGATCCTGGCGCCAGGCTTTTCGTCGGACCCGGCGAAATTCGCGCTGGCCGTGGATCTGTCCCGGATTACGTTTCCGTATCTTGTCCTGATCTGCCTGGCGGCCCTGGTGTCCGGCGTCCTGAACGGGCTGGAACGGTTCACGGCATCATCGGCGTCCTACGTTCTGTTCAACATCATATCCATCGCCTGCATGATCTGGATGCGGCCGTATGTGCCCACCGTCGGCCACGCACTGTCCTGGGGCGTGACGCTGTCCGGGTTTGCGCAACTCGGGGTGCTGATGCTGGCTGTCCGACATGCAGGAATGGCGCTGCGCATTCCCCGCCCGAAGCTGACACCTCAAATGCGCCTGCTGCTGCGTCGGATGGGGCCCGGGTTGGTCGGGGCGGGCGTTACACAGCTTAATCTCACGCTTGATGTGATCATCGCCAGCCTGTTGCCGGCTGGCACGGTGTCGATCCTCTACTATGCCGATCGCGTGCAGCAGCTTCCCCTGGGTGTGATCGGCACTGCGGTGGGCACGGCCATGTTGCCGATGCTGTCACGCCAGGTCCGGGCGGGCGAGGCTGCGGCGGCGCTGACCACGCTCAACCGCGCGATCGAATACGCTTTGTTCCTGACCCTTCCGGCGGCGATCGGGCTGATCATTTGCGCCTACCCGATCATCCTTGTCCTATTCGGACGCGGCGCCTTCGACCTGCACAGCGTACTATTTTCCGCCCAGTCCCTGGCCGCCTATGCGATCGGCCTGCCCGCCTTCGTGGTGGTGAAAGTGCTGGCACCGGCCTTCTTCGCGCGAGGCGATACAAGCACGCCGGTCAAGGTCGGCATCGGCAGTGTCGCCTGCAACCTGGTGCTGAACCTGGCGTTCATGGTTCCCCTCGCGCACATTGGGCCGGCACTGGCGACGAGCCTTGCGGCCATCGGTAATGTCAGTGCGCTGGCGGTGATTTTGCGGCGGCGGGGGCAATTCGTTCCGGATGCCCCTCTGTGGCGTCGTGTGCGCGGAATGCTGGCAGCTACAGCGCTCATGGCCGTAGTCCTGTATGCGTTCCGGCACTGGATGTTCGATGAGGCCGGGCACGGGATCGCCAGGGCAGGATCGTTCGCTGCATTGATCGGCGTCGGCCTAATCTCTTATGCTGCGGCGGCGCACTATCTTGGCGCCTATGACCTTCGGGACGTGGGCCGCCTGCTGTCACGTCGGCGCTTGCGAAGCGCACGCGGAACCGCCATCACTCCTCCAGCCACCACTGAGACATAACGGATGCAGCGCGTTTTCTCCGGGATTCAACCTTCCGGCATTCCCACCCTTGGCAACTACCTCGGTGCGATCCGCAACTGGATCAAGGTTCAGGACGACCACGACTGCATCTGGTGCATTGTCGATCTGCACGCGATCACCGTATGGCAGCCGCCGGCAGCGTTGCAGCAGCAAAGCCTGGAGATGGCGGCGGTGTTGCTGGCCTGCGGGGTCGATCCGGCGCGGCACATCCTGTTCCTGCAGTCAGCCGTGCGGGCGCACGCACAACTGGCCTGGATCTTCAACTGCGTGGCGCGGATCGGCTGGCTGAACCGCATGACCCAGTTCAAGGACAAGGCCGGCAAGGACCGGGAGAATGCATCGGCGGGGCTGTACGTCTACCCGAACCTGATGGCGGCGGATATCCATGCCTATCACGCGACACGGGTACCGGTGGGCGACGATCAGCGGCAGCATCTGGAGCTGGCGAATGATATCGCGCAAAAGTTCAACCATGATTACGATGTCGAGTTTTTCCCGAATATCGAACCGCTGATCCTGGGGCCGGCCGCGCGGGTTATGAGCCTTCGGGACGGCACGAAGAAGATGTCGAAGTCTGATCCGTCGGATCAAAGTCGCATCAACCTCAACGACGACAAAGACACGATCGCCCTCAAGATACGGCGGGCCAAGACCGATCCGTTGCCGCTGCCGTCGGAACCCGACGGTTTGGCGGATCGGCCGGAGGCGCGGAATCTGGTGGGGATCTATGCGGCCCTGACCGATACGGACCATGCAACCGTGCTGCGAGAGCATGCCGGAGCGGGCTTCGGCACCTTCAAGTCGGCGCTGGCCGACCTACTGGTGGAAAAGCTGTCGCCCATTGCCACCGAAACGACCCGATTGCTGGATGACCGCGCCGAACTGATCCGCACCCTGAAATCCGGCGCCGAACGTGCGGCGGCCGTCGCAGAACCAATCGTTGCGGAAGCCGAGCGGATCGTCGGCTTCCTTTCCATGCGGTAGGACCCGGGATCAGATCCCGGCAGAACTGGCCGATTGTGGGGCTGGATCGACGATTTCAGGCGGTCCGCCCCGCTCGACCTTGAACACCGCGAGTCCTCGCCGGACGTGGCCATCCGCACCCAGCGTGAACCATCCATCGCTGCCGACGAAGCCACCGGGCTCGGTGAGGATGGCTTGCTTGCCACCCTGTTCCCCGACCGCAACCCGGGCCACTGATGCGGCGTCAAACGCCAGATCTGCTATGGACGGCGGAGCAACGCCGTATTTGGCGGTGTAAGCCTGGACGAACGCAGATCGCGCGGCACTGTCCGGGGCGGCGAACCACGCGCCGCTGACGGCGGCGGAACCGGTGGCCGGATCGGCCCACAAGGACGGCCCGACGATCTGCACGGCTGATCGATCTACGTCGTAGTAGGGAAGAACCGCGGCTATTTCCTGCAGGTTTTCGCCGGTATCGGCCAGGAGCAAGGCATCGAATGAGGGCGGCGGAATGGGTGTCTTCGAAAGCTCCTGAGCCTCTTTCCGTCCCTCGGCGCTATGCATCTCACGCGCAGCTTTGATCTTGGCGTCGATCGGCCCGCGCCGGGTTGCATACCCCGATACGTCGCGCGCGGCGGCCGTAATGGACGGCATGCCGGCGCCATGGGTGCGTATGGTCGGGGATTGCAGTCCGGCCTGGGTGGTTGCGGCGGTCAGCGCATTGGCCATGGCGTGGCCAAAACCGGTGTCGGGCAGCAGGGCCGCGAACTGGGTCTTGCCTTGAGCCTGGGCTGCGGCGACGAGTCGCTGAACCTGCTGGTCAGGCGTAATCCCAAGCGTCCAGACGCCGGGCTGCGATTTCGATCCGTCGTTTGTGAATGCGAGGACCGGAATGCCTGCACCGCGGGCAATCGGCGTCACCGACGCCGTTTCCTCCGACGTCAGCGGTCCGATGATCATGCCATCCCCGTGCGAAACCGCGCTTTGCGCGGCTGCGGCGGCGCCGGCGGCTGTGCCGGCCGTGTCAAGGACATCCAAGGTCGGACCGCTCGCGTCCGGTAACGCAAGCTGGGCGGCCTGGACGAGAACCTGCCCGATATCGGCCCGGGGACCGGTCATCGGAACTAGAATGGCAACAACCGGGCGCCCCCCTGCGACAGCGGGTCCCGGCGCCCCATTTGGGGCTAGCATGGTGGCGCGGTTGCCGCCACCTTCGTTGCCACCGTAGAGCCCCGACATCGATGCCGCACACCCCGAAACGCCGAGAACACTCAAAAGGAGAAGGAATGTCCGTTGCCGCATCGGCTCAGTCCTCTGACGACCCGCGAGCCGGCCCATCCGCCCCGCTGCAGGGCCTTGTGCTCGTTTCCACTCCGATCGGCAACCTTGGAGACATGTCGGACAGGGCCAGGAAAGTGCTTCGTGAATGCGACCTTGTGCTTTGCGAGGATACACGCCGGACCGGTCTGCTGATGTCGGCGCTGAATCTTCACAACCGGACGGAAGCGCTTCATGACCATAACGAAGATGCGAAGATCGATGGCGTTGTGGAAAGGTTGCGCGCCGGGAGGACCGTCGCCTTGGTGTCCGATGCCGGTACTCCGCTTGTCTCGGACCCGGGATACCGGCTGGTCCGGGCTGTCATCGCAGCCGGCTTGCCAGTTACCGCCGTGCCGGGTCCGAATGCAGCCCTGACGGCGCTGACCCTGTCCGGCCTTCCACCCCTGCCCTACCTCTTCCTCGGCTTTCCCCCACCCAAGCGAGCCGCTCGGCTGACGTCGTTTGCCAGCTTGCGGGCTGCCGAACGCGCCGGCTTGGCCGCCACATTGATCTGGCACGAAGCGCCGCACCGGCTGATTGATACACTGACCGACCAGATGGAAATTTTCGGCGATCGGGCAGCCGCGGTTGGACGTGAACTGACCAAGCGGTTCGAAACTATGGAGCGCGGGACTGTCAGGTCGCTTCTGGCGCTATTCTCAGACGTGGCGCCGCGAGGCGAAATCACCTTGTTGGTCGGCCCCCCGGAAGACCAGGATCCAGAGGACCTCGATGGACGGCTGCGCCAGGCGTTGGCCACGGGCAGCGTAAAGGACGCCGCCGCAATGGTAAGCATCGCCACCGGCCTGCCGCGCAAAATTGTTTATGCCCGCGCGCTGGAGCTTCAGGCCGAGGAATGAGCCAATGGTGCGAGTTGTTCGCACGCCCAGGATGCGGCTTCGGCGACGACCAGGTTTGGGTCCGCGCACAGGGCTTGTGCCGCTGCCAGCAATGTCGGGTCGGCCGAGTTGCCGATCGCGATCAGGACGTTACGGACGAAGCGGTCTCGTCCGATTCGCTTGATCGGCGACCCGGAGAATTTCGACCGGAATGCCGGATCATCGAGGCGCGCGAGATCGGCAAGGCGCGGGCCGGCGAGATCGTCGCGTCTTATGAATGCCTGGTGCGTGGTCGGTTGCGCAAACTTGTTCCATGGGCAGACCGCCAGGCAATCGTCACACCCGTAGATGCGGTTGCCCATTAGGTGGCGCAGCTCCCGCGGGATCGGACCTTTATGCTCGATCGTGAGATAGGAAATGCAGCGGGTTGCGTTAAGCTGATACGGTCCGGTGAAGGCGCTGGTCGGGCACGCGCGCTGGCAGCGTGTGCATGAGCCGCAATGATCCGTTTCCGGTTCATCCGGTGGTAGTTCCAGGTCGGTAAAGACCTCCCCCAGGAAGAACCATGAACCAAGCTCCCGCGATACCAGATTGGTGTGTTTGCCCTGCCAGCCCAGCCCGCTTTGCTGGCCGACAGGCTTTTCCATGACGGGCGCGGTATCGACGAAAACCTTCACCTTACAGCCAAGACGCGACACCATGAACTGTGCCAGGTGCTTCAGCTTGCCCTTCATCAGGTCGTGGTAGTCGCGATTGCCAGCGTAAGCCGATATCGTGGCGCGATCCCGGTGCGGCAGGTTGCCGAGGGGATCGTGCGACGGCGCGTATGAGAGCGCGAGGACGATGACGGTGCGGGCATCTGACCACAGGGCCTGCGGATGGCTCCGTTCGTCGGTCCTGGCGGCGAGCCAGTCCATATCACCGTGGAAGCCGGCTTCGACGAAGGCCAGCAGACGCTGCCTCGCATCCTGGTGCAACGCAGCCGGGGCGAAACCGATTGCGTCGAAGCCAATCTGCAGAGCCCGTGCCCGGATCTGTTCACGCGCGTCGCCCGATCCAGCCTCGGCGGTGCGGGTGACGAGCGCGTTCAGCCGCGCCCCCTGTAGCCGGGTACGTCCTGCTGCGGGATCCACACGCCCTCAGGCGGCGCGGCAGTCTGCCAGAAGATGTCGAGCGGTATTCCGCCGCGCGGATACCAATAGGCGCCGATCCGCAGCCAGATGGGCGAAAGGAAGTCGACGAGCCGTCCTGCGATCTCCATCGTGCAGGCTTCGTGGAATGCGCCATGGTTGCGATAGGCGGCCATCAGAAGCTTGAACGACTTGCTTTCTACGATCCAGTCGCCCGGGATGTAGTCTATGACGATGTGGGCAAAGTCGGGCTGGCCGGTCAATGGGCAGAGCGACGTGAATTCCGGACAGGTCAGGCGCACGATGTAGGCCCGACCGGCCGCTGGATTGCCGACGCGTTCGAGCTTCGCGTGCTCCGGGCTTGCAGGCTGCGCTGCCGCATGGCCGAGAAGGGTCAGGTCTTCATAGGTGGGCTGTGTCATGAGACGGAACCTTGGGATTGCCAGGCCGCACGCGTTGTTGCCGCGAAGGCGGCGAATTGCCTGCCTTCGATCGCCGCGCGTATGCCGGACATAAGAGACTGATAATACGTCAGGTTATGCCATGTCAGTAGCATCGGGCCGAGCATTTCCTCGGCCTTGAACAAGTGATGCAGGTATGCACGACTGTGTTTCGTGCAAGCTGGGCATGTGCATGTCGGATCGAGCGGGCTCGGATCATCCGCGAAGCGCGCATTTCGCAGGTTGGAAATGCCAGACGTCGTATAGGCGCGAGCGGTGCGTCCAGCCCGAGTTGGTATGACGCAATCGAACATGTCGATGCCTCGTTCAACCGCCGCCAGGATGTCGTCGGGGGTGCCCACGCCCATCAGGTATCGCGGTGCGTTGGGCGGCAGGTGGGGCACCGTTGCCTCCAGCGTCTCCAGCATCATCGGCTGCCCCTCACCCACCGCA
>DAICYU010000659.1 GCA_027311485.1 Acetobacteraceae bacterium | reverse complement strand
TGCCGACGTCGCTCATGCCCACAAACATCGGGCTCAGTCGGCGTCACAACAACAATGTCGGTCCCACACCGCTTACCGGCATTCTGCAGGTGGACGGCTATGCCGGGTTCGGCAAGGTCGTGAAGGAGCGCGACGATGACGCCCTGGCGCTGGCCTTCTGCTGGACGCATGCGCGGCGCGGCTTCTACGAATTCCACCAGGCCACGCAGTCCCCGATCGCGGCCGAGGCGCTGGCCCGGATCGCGCGGCTCTATGCGATCGAGGCGGAGATCCGCGGGCAATCCGCCGAACGCCGCCTCGCCGTGCGGCGGGAGCGATCCCGCCCGGAGATCGAGGCGATGCACACGTGGCTGGACGAGCAACTGCCGCGGATCTCGAAAGGATCGGAACTGGCGAAGGCGATGCGCTACGTCCTGCGGCACTGGGAGGGGCTGACCCGCTTCCTCGACGATGGCCGGATCGAGCTCGATACCAACACCGTCGAACGCGAGATCCGCCGGATCCCCCTGGGACGGAAGAATGCCCTGTTCGCCGGCAACGACACCGGCGCCGAGCATTGGGCGCTGATGGCGACGCTGATCGGATCCGCCAAGCTCAGCGGCGTCGAGCCGCTCGCCTGGCTCACCGACGTCCTCGAACGCATCGTCGCCGGCCATACCAAGGCCAACGAAATCGACACCCTGCTCCCCTGGAACTGGAAAACTCAGGCCACTCTACCAGCCGCCGCGTAGCGCTCGCTCGCCAAAGCAAGGCCGTCATTCAGACTGCGCTTACGAATGCCGCGGAATGAAGACAGATGCGCAGCCGGGCGCTCGCCCTTGCGATCGGTCGCATAGACGAAGGCAACCGCCGGCGGCGCCGGCCCACACCACGGGCGGTCATCGACCGCGTAGCACCACAATCGGCCGGTCTTCGTCCGCCCGCGCCCCGGATCCAGCACCGGCAGCGTGGTGTCGTCGGCGAAGATCTTCTCCTGTGCCATCACATGCGAGAGGATCCGATCGTAGAGCGGCTGCAGCCACCAGCACGCCCGGCCGACCCAGTCGCCCAGCGTCGAACGGTCCAGCCGGATTCCGTGCCGCTCGTAGATCTGCGCCTGGCGATACAGCGGCAGATGATCGGCGAACTTGCTCACCAGCACATGCGCGACCAGCGCCTCGCTCGCCATGCCGCCATCGATCGGCCGCGGCGGTGCCGGCGCCTGCACCGGCGGTCCATCGCAGGACGCACAGGCATAGCGCGGCCGGCGGATCACCTTCACCCGGAACGATGCCGGCACGAAGTCCAGCATCCGGCTCACCGTCTCCCCCACCTGATGCAGCGCGCCGCCGCAGCAGGCACATTGCTTCTCCTCGAGATCGACCACGACCTCGATCTGCGGCAGGCTGTCCGGCAACGCCCCGAGATTGCGCTGCCGCCTCTTGCGCTCGGGCTTCTCCGCCGTCGCCGCGCTGGCTCGCGCCGCTTCATCGCCGGCGGCTTCCGCCTGTTCGAGATCCTCCAGCGCCAGCGCCAGCTGGTCAGGATCCATCTGTTCGGAGCGCTGGCCGAAGCGATGCCGCTGCAGCTTCGCGATCAGCAGGTGCAGCTTGTCGATCTCGGCACGCAGCCCGGCATTCTCGAGCTCCGAGTGGCTCACCAGTTCGCGCAGGATGCCCGGGTCATCGGGAAGAGCGGCAAGATCGATCGGCACGCCAAAACTATCGCAAACAACCAACCGACGCGCCAATGACTCTCGCGTGAGCGGGGCCTATCCCGCCAGCACCGGCCGCAGGCTTTGCACCGGAGCCCGCCATTCGCAGCCCTCGAGCAGTGTGGCAAGCTGCGCCGGGCTCAGCGACATCAGCGCCGTCCCGCTTTGCGGCCAGGCAAACGCGCCTCGTTCCAGCCGCCTGGTCAGCAGGCACAACCCCACCCCGTCATGCCAGAGCAGCTTGATCTGTCCGGCACGCCGGCCGCGGAATGCGTAGACCGCACCATCAAACGGGTTCCCGCCAAAGACCTGCTGGACCAGCATCGCCAGTCCATCCAGCCCCTTGCGCATGTCCGTCCGGCCGCAGGCAAGATAGACCCGCACTCCCGCGCCCGGCGCGATCATCCGCCCCTCAGCACCGCCAGCACCCGGCTCAACGCCGCCTGGTCCACCCCGGCGCCGACACGCAATACCACCCCGTCCGGCAGCGCGATCTCGATCGTCGCCGCCGCCGTCCGCACCGCTGCCGATACCGGCTGCACCGGTTCCATCCCGCTGACCAGCGCCCGCGCAAACCCCGGCACCAGCGGCGCCGCTTCAACCAGATCGCCATCCCGATATTGCCGGCGCCACATACTCAACTGGCCGCTGCTGATCTCATGCTGACGGCACAGCGCCGAAACCACCACGCCGCGCGCCAGGCTCGCCTCCACAATCGCCCGCTTCATCGCCGTCGACCAGCGCCGGCGCGCCCCGCGTGTGATTACCTCAACCCGCTCCTTCGAAGCACTCGTATGAGGGCTCGTACGAGCCGCTCCTATCGCCTCAACCCGATCCGATTCAAAAATCTCAGAAATGCCGACGTCGCTCATGCCCACAAACATCGGGCTCAGTCGGCGTCACAACAACAATGTCGGTCCCACACCGCTTACC
>DAICYU010000658.1 GCA_027311485.1 Acetobacteraceae bacterium | reverse complement strand
TTCGTTTGGGAAGCGCGGAGAAAGAGGCAGTCGAGAGTCGAAACGGCGGCTCGCAAGCCACCCCCGGTGGCATCTGCTCAGGGCATGGAGAAAAGGCGGGCCAACCGGCCGAGACGCCTGCTAACGAGGTACGTTCCCACCGGCTCGCGATCATCCGCTGGGTTTACCTCACGACGATCGCGGGTCTTGGCGTTTGGGTCTTGAACCTACTTTTCGGCGGCCTGATCTATCTCCGGAGCGAGGGTATGGTGCTCGGTGAACCGGCCGTCGTAGCGGCTGAGTTTCCGGCAACCGTTCGTGACCTGGCGGTCAGGGAGGGGGATCGTGTCGAGGCCGGGCAGGTCGTCAGCCTGGTATCGTCTCAGACGGTTTCGACCAATCTCGCTCGGTTTGCAGGTGATCAGGCCGACCGTAGCCTGCGGATCAGTGAACTCCGGATGCGGAGCTTGACCGTCGATCGCGTGATTGGATTGGCGAAGCAGCGCCAGGAGATCACGATCGATGCACGGGCCAGGCTCGAATCGTTGCAGGCCATGGGCTATCTGCCGATTGAGAAAAGGACGGCGGCGATGGACAGTGTGTTCCGAAGCAGCCAGGCCGTCGCGGAGCTTGAGGGACAGCAGGACTCCCTGAGGGGGGAAATCACAACGCTTTCCGGCGCGTTTGATCAGGCGGACCGGATGGTGCAGGAGTTACGGCAGCAATATGATGGGGGCAGGCTGCGTGCCTCAATAAAGGGTATCGTCGGATCTCTCCTGACCGAAAAAGGCGCGGTCCTTGGGGCAGGCCAGCCGCTGATGGAGCTTTATGGCGACGACCGGTTCGTCCTGGCCTATGTTCCGACGGGTGGTTTGTTTTCGATCCGCCCAAACCAGAAGGTCCGTATAAGCACAGGCCTTCAAACGTTTGATGGCACCATCGTTCGTGTTGAACCCATCGCCGCAGCGCTGCCGCATGAATTTCAGCGCGCTTTTACGCCGGTGGATCGGAGGCAGGTCATTCGCGTGGAATTCGCACCCGGCCAGCAACCTCCACCCCTGTTTACAAAAGTCACGCTTAGTAATCTGACGTTGCTTCCGGGTTGGCTGCGCGCCTGGCTGCCTGGTCGTTCCTGAGGGTAAGGAAGTCTTGGGTCAGAGGAGCATTCGGCTACGCTGGGCTTTCGCTGTCGCGGCATCATGTGAAACAGGCGACGACCAGTGCCAGAATGGCGCCTAACATAAGCACGCTCGGGCGCCGCAACTTCAGCAACCTGCGGCGCCATCGATGTGAGGCGCCGGCATTGGCGGTTTCACATTGCCACTCCTCCGGCCATGCCGGTTGCCCCAAGAGAATTCTGAGTTGGCCAAAATCATATCCGGCAGCCGCAGGATCTCTGTAGCGCCCGGCGGTGATACGCCGACCGGATAGGAGGTCAACAACCAAGGCCAGTTCGCCGGATGCCTTGGCCAGCAAATCGACGCCCAGGACTTCATCCAGCCCAAATTGCTGAACGTCGGTCTTCCCGGCGATGTCCGTTACGATCGCAACACAGCGCGGCGCCACGTGCTTAAGCATGGCACGCCCCCGTCACGGCCATACACGTGTGTGCGCAACGTAGCGTGGCGAGTGCCGCTGTGTGCACAACGGCCCTCGTGAGGTCATCGGACCCCTCGGAACGACGAGCTATCGCCGGTCGGTCTGCTACGTTCGAGCTCACGGTCTTCCTCTCGGTGATGTTGAGGAAAGCCATTCTGGCTCGATCAGAAGGGTAGTCCCTACAGGGTACCCGGCTCCACGTGACATCCACGTAAGCTACGTGCTTATAGCGGCGGCAGGAGCGGTTATGCAACGACTCTTATGGTCCGAATATCCTGTCATCACCGCAATGGTATGCACATAAGGCAGAATACGGTGAGCATCCCTCCGGCGTCGTTGGCTGGAACAAAGTCATGGATTCTGCATAGTGGAAACGTGTAAAAGGAGACATTACGAACAGCATACGGACCCTTGTGCAGTGAATATCCTTAGTCGTCTCAGGGTGCGTACTAAACTGGCCCTGCTTCTGGGTACCTTCACACTCGGCTTTGTAGCCCTGCTGGCGATCGATGGGCACGCAACGTACCAACGTATGCTCGACGAGCGCGTTCAAAAGCTCAGGGCGACCGTTGACATGACAATGGGTCTTGCAGAGCAACTGGAGAGCAAGGTTTCGGCGCGACAAATGTCCCGGGAGGAGGAACTGGCGCGCCTCCGGGAGATAGTGCATGCGTTACGGTTCGACGACGGCAAGGGGTATATGACTCTGGAGAAATTGGACGGCACCATCCTGTTTCACGGCGTCAATCCAGATCTCGAGGGCAAGCAAAGCACCGCCAAGGACCAGAACGGCCGGACGCTTCTCGCGTTGGCACTGGACGCTTTGCGTGGACGTGATAGCGGCACGATTTCTTATCTGTTTCCCAAGCCAGGCGAGACGGATCCGCGGCCGAAACTCTCCTATGTTGCGCGGTTTGCGCCGCTGAACGCGTTTTTCCTCGCGGGCAGCTATATTGACGACGTCAATGCGGCCTTCCGCGCCCGGTTGGCCACGCTGGTGACTTTGTGCGGGGGAATCCTGTTGGCGACGCTGTTAGTTGCATGGTTGATCAAC
>DAICYU010000657.1 GCA_027311485.1 Acetobacteraceae bacterium | reverse complement strand
CGAGCTGTCCCGGTATTGCCGTGCCCGCGATGTCATCGCCGCGGCCTATTCGAACCTGAACATTGAGTTCGGCGAGGCGGCACGGAACCTGCACGCGACACTGCTCGCGGCGGCGGAGCGGGACCGGCCGGCGGTCAGCGGCCGGGTCGTCGCCGTGACGTCCGCGCTGCCGATCGAGGGCAAGTCCAGCACCACCGGGGTGCTCGCGGCCGCCGCCCGCGCGGCAGGACAGCGTGTGCTGATCATCGATTGTGATCTGCGCCACTCCTCGATGCACACGGCGCTGGGCCTGGACCTGAGCCCTGGCCTGGCGGAAACTATCGAGCAAGGCCTGCCGCCACAGAAATCCATCCGGGTACACCTGCCCACAGGCGTCGCCGTGCTGCCGGCCGGCCGGCCGCGCGGGCTGCCGCAGCGTTTGCTGCAATCGCCGCGCTTCGCCTCCATCATTGCCGACCTACGGCATGAATTCGACCTGATCCTGATCGACACGCCGCCCGTCCTCGGCCTGTCCGACACGAAGGTCGTCGCTCGGCTGGCCGATCATACCATGCTGGCGGTGTGCTGGTCGCGGACGACGTGGCGGGCTGCGCGGCTGGCAATACGAACCATTGCTGAATCGAGCGGGTCGATCGTCGGCGTAGTGCTGACCCGGGTGAATATCAACCGGCTGGCGGGTTTTGAAACACCCGAGGCTGAGCCGTATCGCGGGGGCTACCGCAACTACTATCAACTCAGCCGGAATGTCACGCTCGACCAGCCCAGACTTGATGGACCGCGCACATGAGACTCCGCGCCGTTACATCCCCTGGCCTGCTGGAAACCGCGTTCCTTGTCTTCACCATCCTGGCGATTGGCGGTGCTCTGTCCGCGTTCGATCCAAACGGCCAGGTCATCGAAGGTCCGCAGACCGAGGTGCAGCAAATCTCGGAAGCGGGCGACGCAGGCAAGCAGCTTGTCATGGGCATCGTCTATCTGCTGAACCTGACATTGCTTGTCCGCTCGGTTCGGCCGTGGGCCTGGCGGTTCCTCGGCCTGCCGCTGATGGCGCTGACGGCGTGGTGTTTCACCTCGGTGTTGTGGTCGGCCATACCCGACGGGACGCTGCGCCGAGCAGCTGCCTTGAGCGGACCGCTGATCGTCGGGCTTTACGCTGGCCTTCGCTATGACGAGCGGAAGCTGACGCGCTCACTCGCCATCGCGGCGGGGCTGGCCGCGATTGGTTCGGCCCTGTGGGCGGCGGCGTTCAAGGCGAGGGCATTCGACACCGACGGCAACCTGCGCGGCCTGTTTTACCACAAGAACGCTTTCGGCGCCTTTCTGGCCTTGACCATTCTGGCGGTGATCTACCGGATGATCGTCCTGCGGCGCCGCTCACTTGTGAACGTGGTGTTGCTCGCGGCGCTTTTCGCCTGCTTCGCTCTGGCCCATTCCGCAACACCCATCGTTGCGATGCTGGCGGCATTTACCGTCCTGGCCGCGGTGGTGGGGCTGCAGCACAGCCATGGGCTTCTGGCGCCGATCCTGATCGGGCTGTTTTGCCTGACCTTCGCAGTGTTCCTGCTGTTCGGAACCGACATCGCCGACCTGGTCGCCGAGATGCTGGGCCGCAGCACGACCTTGTCCGGACGGACGACGATCTGGGAGTTCGTCATCCCGATGATCGGTGCCCACCCCTGGATCGGCTACGGCTACGGTATCTTCTGGCTTGGCGAGACCGCACCCGGCGCGCTGTTCTGGTACTGGACCAAGCAATTCGAACTGCATGCGCATGACGGGTTTCTGCAGCTTCTGCTGGACACGGGCGTTGTCGGCCTGGTGCTATACCTGTGCAGCCTGGTGCTGCTGATTTCCCGTATTATTCGACTGAGCGGATCGGGCGCGGTGACGCTGGTGCGGTGGGTTGCCTTGTTCCTGGGCTACTACCTTGTCTGCAACATCACCGATACGGAGCTGTGGCAGGCCAACTCACTCCTGACGACTGTCTATATATGGGCCGTTACACGGGTAAACCTTGAGACCTGGTGCAGTACGGCGCTGCAGCGGGCCACGCCTGAACCGGTCTTGACCGGGAGCATGATGACACCGGTCGCGGCGACTTTCACCGCTGGCCATCCGGAGGCATTGGCATGAAAGTCGCAATCATTCATTACTGGTTGGTGCAGATGCGCGGCGGCGAAAAAGTCGTCGAAGCATTGTGCGAAATGTTTCCGGACGCGGACGTGTTCACCCACGTCTACGATCCAGCGCAGATATCGCCGGTCATCCGCCGTCACAACGTCCGCACCACGCTGATTTCCCGCCTGCCCTATCCCAGGCAGCTTTATCAGGCCTATCTGCCGCTGATGCCGATCGCGCTGGAGCAGTTGGACCTGCGCGAGTACGATCTGGTGATCAGTAGTGAGTCGGGTCCTGCAAAGGGCGTTCTGACCCGCCCCGACGCGTGTCACATCTGTTACTGCCACACGCCCATGCGATACATCTGGAACATGTACACAGAGTATCGTCAGCAGGCGAACCCGCTGTTGCGGCCCCTGCTTCCGTTGCTCACCTATCGTCTGCGCCAATGGGATGCGATCTCTGCCTCCCGCGTCGATCATTTCGTCGCCAACTCACGCAACGTCGCGCAGCGGATCTG
>DAICYU010000656.1 GCA_027311485.1 Acetobacteraceae bacterium | reverse complement strand
AAATCTAAGTGTTTAGTATGGCTGCGATACGTGCTTCTCAACAACCACATTCCGCAAATATATTGCCCTGGTTATTATGCGGTTGAAGTTGACGTTGCGCTTCAGACGAACTCTGGGTCTGAGTTAACGCTAGCGCCGCCCACCTCGCCCAAGAACAGCCGCACAAGCCTCCCGCGCTCGACGATTCGCCAACTCCGTTGAGGTAGCCCGCCACCCCCCTACCCCACCCTCAAGCCGCCAGCCGCACCTGCGGCCCACGCACCAACCGACCCGGCAGATTGCCCGTCGCAGCCCCCTCCCGATACGTCACCACGCCAGAAACGATCGTAGCTTCGTAGCCCGTCACCTGCTGCACCAGCCGCTTCCCGCCGGCCGGCAGGTCGTTCACCACATGCGGCGCGCCGGCGCCCAGCCGGTCCCAGTCCAGGATGTTCACATCCGCCTTCCTGCCCACCGCCAGCACGCCGCGGTCATGCAGCCCGGCCGCCCGCGCGGTGTCGGAGGTCAAGCGGCGGATCAGCTCCGGCACGTCCCACCGCTGCCGCTCCCGCCCCCAATGGGTCAGCAGCCAAGTCTGGTAGCCGGCATCCAGGATGAACGCGACATGCGCGCCGCCGTCGCCCAGGCCCATGATGCAGTTGCGGTTGTCCAGCACCGCCTCGGGCATCGACAGGTCGCCATAGGCGTAGTTGCCCAGCGGCATGTAGATGAAGTTGGCGCCGTCATCCTCCACCAGCATGTCATACGCCACGTCCTGCGGCGTGCGCCCTTGCCGCGCGGCGATGGCGGCGACGCTGTCCCTGGGGTCCGGCGTGTAGTTCGGCGGGTTGCCGAAGCGGAACATGAAGTCGAAAGACAAACGGTGGAACAGCGGGAAGGTGTTCCCCTTCTTCGGGTCCTCACTCAGGATCTGCGCCTTCATCGCCGGGTCGGCCATGCGGCGCGCCCGCTGATCCACCGGCAGATGCGCAATGGCCTTGTAGCTGGCGCAGCCGGAAAACGGGTTCTGGCTGCCGGTCAGGCCCAGCAGCACGCCGATGGCGCGCGGCGCCACCACCGGGCGGATCGGCACGCCGTCCTTCGCCGCCTGGTCGGCATGGCGCAGCAGGTCGCGCCACACCTCCGGCCGGGAATGCCGCTGCGTCAGGGTAAACACCGTGGGCCGCCCGCAGGCTTCCGTCACCCGGCGCAGCATGGCGAATTCCTCGTTATGGTCCGGCGCCCATTCCGACACCATTTCCAACATGCCGGCGCCCGCGTCCTTCATGCCCAGGGCGATGCCGCGCAGCTCCTCCTCCTGCGCCCGCAGCGTCGGCGTCGGGTCGCCCCGCAGCGTCTTGTGCGACAGGCTGCGGGAGGTGGAGAAGCCGAACGCGCCGGCCTGTATCGCTTCCCGGGTGATCTGGCGCATTTCGGCGATGTCGCCCTGGTTGGCGTTTTCCAGGTTGATCGCGCGGTCCCCCATGACGAACACGCGCACCGCCGCGTGCGGCAGCAGCGCGCAGATGTCGATGTCCCGCTGCCGGCGGTCCAGCGCGTCCAGGTATTCGCCGAAGGACTCCCATTCCCATTTCAGGCCTTCGTGCATCACCGCGCCGGGAATGTCCTCCACGCCTTCCATCAGCTCGATCAGGCGTTCGCGGTCGGCGGGCTTGCAGGGGGCGAAGCCGACGCCGCAATTGCCCATCACGGCGGTGGTGACGCCGTGCCAGGCGGACGGAGTCATATGCCGGTCCCACACCGCCTGGGCGTCGTAATGGGTATGGATGTCGACGAAGCCGGGGGTGACCAGCTTGCCCTTGGCGTCGATTTCCTCGGCGCCGCGGCCGGTGATGGGGCCGACGGCGGTGATCCGGTTGCCGGTGATGCCGATATCGGCTTCGCGGGCGGCGCTGCCGGTGCCATCGACGACGGTGCCGTTGCGGATCACGAGGTCGAAGTCGGGCATTGGGGTCTCCTGGCTGCTTGATTGCCGGCGATCCTGCGGCAGCGGACCGCTACTGGCAAGTTTCCACTGGCAGATTTTCACTGGCTGGACACGGGTGGTTGGGCGCGGGTGGCTGATTGGGATGCACGGCCGGGTCGGATGCTCGTTACTTGGGTGCGCGGGAACCGGCCGGTTTCGCCGCGGTCCGGGCTGGGCGGGTCAGCAGCAGCAGCGGCACGACGGCGATGGCGAGGATGAACATCAGCTTGAAGTCGTCGATATAGGCGATGATTTCG
The DNA here is from genome assembly GCA_027311485.1 of Acetobacteraceae bacterium. Lineage (GTDB taxonomy): Bacteria > Pseudomonadota > Alphaproteobacteria > Acetobacterales > Acetobacteraceae > Rhodopila. The sequence goes on along the minus strand of DAICYU010000656.1, from coordinate 416 downwards.
GCCTGCCGCGTCACCTGCTGGTTCAGCAGCGCGGCGCCGTGCCGGGTGGCGGGATTCCAGAACCGCGCCGCCGCGCCGATGTGCAGGGCGCGGTCGAACGGTGTCACGTCACCGGCGATCAGCGCGTGGTTGATCTGGGTGTTCATCTCCAGCAGCGCGCCGGTGACGGAAATGCCGATGGCGCTGCCCAAATTCCGCATCAGGCTGTAGATCCCGGCCGCCTCGGTCCGCATCTCGCTCGGCAGGGTGGCGAAGGTGATGATGTTGATGGGGATGGTCAGGAAACCCAGGCTGAGGCCCTGGAGGAAGCCGACGCTGATCATGGTCCATTCGGCAACGTCGGGCGTCCAGGATGTCATCTGGTACAGGACATAGGCGCCGGTGATGAAGCCCGTGGCCACCAGCAGGCGGGCACT
>DAICYU010000655.1 GCA_027311485.1 Acetobacteraceae bacterium | reverse complement strand
CGGTCTTGATACGGCTGAGCAGGCCTTCGATCAGGCCAACATATCCCCAGTAGATCCCGGATTGCATCGCCGGGACGGTGGACCGGCCGATCACTGATTGGGGCCGGCCGATGCCGATGCGCGGCAGGCGGGCGGCGGCCTGGTGCAAGGCTTCGATGGACAGGTTGATGCCCGGGCAGATGACGCCACCCAGGTAGGCGCCCGTGCCGTCGACCACGTCGAAGGTTGTGGCGGTGCCGAAATCCACCACGATCAGCGGCCCGCCGAAACGCCTGTGACCGGCCAGGGCGTTCAGAAGCCGGTCGGCGCCGACTTCGTTCGGGTTATCGACCTTGATTTCGAAGCCCCAGTCGAGTGCTGCACGGGCAATCAGGGGCTCGACATTGAACCAGTCCCGGCACAGGCGGCGAAGATGGTACAAAGCCGCCGGGACGACGGTGCCGATCACGGCCGCGCTGATCTGGTCCCGTCGCAGATCGGACAGTGACAGCAGGCTGTTGAGCCACACGGCGTATTCGTCGGAGGTGCGCTGCGCATCCGTGCGGATGCGCCAGGTGCCGCGCCACCCCGTCCTGTCGCGCACCGCGAACACAATGTTCGTGTTGCCCGCGTCGATGACTAGCAGCATGGGCGGGCAATTTGGCAGGCGGGACGATGGGCAGAGCGCATGCTTCGGCGGCGATCCTGGTCAAAGACGATGGCATATCACGTTTATGATCACTTGACCGATAGCAACCGCGCGAGTCAACGCGAACAGCGTCGGGGATCGGGCGGGGTGGCCAGCGCCCGGGCGTGTGCCCGGTGTTCAGGCAGGTGGGGCGCGCCGCGTCCGGGTGGCGGGCAGCCGCAGCCTCAGGCAACCCGGACGCGCAAACTACAGCCCGAAGCTTTCCAGCAAGGCCAGCGTGCGGGTCGGCTTGCGGGGCTTTGCAGCGATGAACGCCCGCAGGTCGATCGGATGGTCGATGTCCAGTGCAATCCCGGGCAACCGCACCACCGTCGGCTCGATCCCCTGGCAACGGGCCGCCATCAAATGTGGAAAGAAACTGTCGTCGCCGAAGCGCAGGGGCACGCTGAACGGCGGTGCGCAGACCACGGCATTGGAGCCCAGCTCATCATGGGCCGGGACGATGGTGAATGAGGGCGCGGGCCGGCAGGAGGCGATCACCGCATCGATTTCAGCCGCCGTGACCCGGGGTATGTCGCCCGGGAGGGTCAGGATGGCGCCCCTGCCCTCGGCCGCCAGGATGCGGGCCATGCCATCGACCGCGCCGGTATGCCCGTCCAAGGCCCCCTCGGTCACCACGCGCGCGCCATAGCGGCGGGCGAGGCTCGCCGCCACCGGATCAACCGTATTGACCAGGATGCCGGCCAGACGGCTCGCCCCGGCCAGCGCCGCCAGCACGTCCTCAACCATGGTCGCGGCGAGTTTCTCGCGCTGCCGGGGCGACAGGACCGAGGCCATGCGTTGCTTTGCGCCGGTGAAAGCCTTCACCGGCACGGCCGCCCAGACGTCGATCATCGGTCGGCGCGCTGGCGGACGCCGCGCATCTCGCGCCGGCGCAGGACGGCCGCGGCGTCAAGGACGATGCGCGCCAGCGCCTCACGGTCTTCCATCGTGGTCATCAGGGTCTGGGCCAGGGTGACCCGCGCGTCGATCGAGACGACTTCGGACATGTCGGCATGATCAATGACATAGCCGTCCAGGATATCCTGGTACCGGTGCGCCACGGTCCCGGCGCTGGGATCGAGGCCAAGCTCGCTCATCATTTTTGCCGTGGGTCCTTTGACCGCCTTGCCGGCAATGATCGGTGACACCGCGATGACCGGCGCGGTGCAGGCGACCAGCGCCTGCCTGACCCCCGGTATGGCCAGGATCGGTTCGACGCTGATGAACGGGTTGGACGGACAGATCACCACGGCTTCCAGCGATGGATCGGTCAGGGCGGCCATGAACGCGGGGTGCGGCCGGGCGGCACCGGCGCCCTGGAATTGCAACTGGCTCACCACCGGCTCACAGCGGCGGTGCACGAAGTACTCCTGGAAGTCGAGCCACCCCGATTCCGTCAATAACCGCGTCCGGACCGGATCATCGGTCATTGGGATCACCCGCGGCCGGATGCCGAATTGGCGGCAGAATGCCGCCGTGACCGCTGACAGGCTCTCGCCGGCTTTCAGACGCCGCGTCCGCTCGACATGCAGCGCCATGTCGCGGTCACCCAGACGGAACCAGGTTTCGCCGCCCAGGGCGTCCAGCGTTTCCATGAAGGACCACGTCTCGTCATAGCGGCCCCAGCCGAGTTCGCGGTTGGCGAGACCGGCGAGCGTGTAAGTCACGGTGTCGATGTCGGGCGAAATCGACAGGCCCAGATGCTCGAAGTCGTCGCCCGTGTTGACGACGACCGTCAGGTCCTCGGGCGGCATGACCCGCGATAGGCCAAGAGCCAGCTTGGCGCCGCCGACGCCACCGGATAACGCGATGATCACTGGAAAAGGTCCTCCTCGGGCGGACGTATAACATCCGCGACCGGCGCGTCAGGTGCCTGCCAGGCAAGGCCACGTACAATGATGACGGGCTGCGCCTCGGCGGCCTGGCCTTGCAGCAGGGATGCGGCGGCGGCGATCTCATCGGCGAAACCGACGATGCTGACCT
>DAICYU010000654.1 GCA_027311485.1 Acetobacteraceae bacterium | reverse complement strand
CCCGCGTGACCGCCTTCCGCTCGGCCGTTACCGTTTCGACCGGAACGGCCGCTTGCTGTTGCGCCCATGCTCCGGACATCGCGAGGCATAGGATGGCGGCGAGAAAAAATGGACGCATGGGGCCTCCCTGCCGCAGCTCTGGCGTGGCCTTGGCATCAGGGTGGCCTTCCTCGTACGTCGCCCGCCGCTCGTTTTCCTATGCACTTTCGGCAAGAAATAGCGGGGGATGGTACCTTGCTGGATTCGCATAGCCCGCACCCGGTCGGGATGACCAGGATGGTGGCGCGTGCAACGAGATCGACGGGCGCGGTGCCGTGACGCGTACACGGACCTCGGGGCCGTCCGGTACTGCGGAACGGGGAAACAGCCATGAGCGCGGGCAAACAGAAGTTCGGTGTGGCCGGGGATGCAGCGGGCGCCTTGGCGGCGCCGGGTGAGAAGCTACCGAACAAGGACTATAGCCGGGACCTTGCCCGCCTGCATGTCGAGTTGGTCAAGCTGCAGCAATGGGTTGTGCATAAAGGGCTGAAGGTCTGCATTGTGTTTGAAGGGCGCGATGGCGCCGGCAAAGGCGGCGTCATCAAGGCGATCATGGAGCGCGTGAGCCCGCGCATCTTCCGTGTCGTTGCGCTACCCGCACCGACCGAGCGGGAAAAATCGCAGATGTACGTACAGCGCTATATTCAGCATCTGCCCGCCGCAGGGGAAATCGTCATCTTCGACCGCAGCTGGTACAACCGCGCCGGGGTTGAGCGCGTTATGGGCTTCTGCACCGAACAGCAAGTCCAGCGGTTTCTGGCCATGACGCCGGGCGTCGAGAAGGCCATCGTCGAGTCGGGCGTGATTCTGCTGAAGTATTGGCTGGAGGTCAGCGAAGCAGAGCAGACGGCCCGGTTGAAGTCGCGCATCGACGACGGGCGGAAGATCTGGAAGCTGTCGCCGATGGATTTGAAATCGTACAGCCGATGGTACGACTATTCGCGTGCCCGGGACGAGATGCTGCTGCAGACTGACACCCCGTGGGCGCCTTGGTACGTGGTGCGATCGGATGACAAGAAGCGGGCGCGGCTGAATGTCATCTCGCATCTGCTGCGGCACGTTCCGTATGAGACGCTGCCGCGGGAGCGGGTGAAGCTGCCGAAGCGGCAGGAGCCGGAGGGATATACCGAACCGGACTATCCGTACAAATTTATTCCGGAGCTGGCTTGGCCATCCAACGCGTAACGGGTAGCCAGACGGGACGGTAGCCAGGACGCTCCAGGTGCGGCCTGTGTGCTGTCACCTACGATGGTATCAGGCCAGCGGTTTCGCTTCTGTGGCTGGGGCAAGCCCGCCAAGCGGCGCGTTCTTGTAATGGAACGAAAAGCCCTCGCCACCTGCGGGGCAGAGGCCGTATTGCGGAGGAACGATAGCGGAAACGACGCTGAAGACTCCAACAGTCCGGCGCGGGGGACCCCGGCCGGATGCGGTAAAATGCCTATGGTGGGTTAGGCGGGGCGCTTTAGCGCCAGGAGTCTCGCTCATACTTGAAGCTGAACAAAAAGGAAGTAATGGCTGCAGCCAACGTGGTCCCGATCAGTGAGCCAAAGACCATGATGTTTGCCATTGCCAGCCCTTCCATTTTTTTCGATAAAAAATCCTAACCGCGTTCCGGCGGAAAGCGCAAGCACGGATTCTCACAATTTGCGCCAAAGGTCCGGATACAGGCCGGCTGCCATCCATGGTCACGACCGGCGCCGTTTTGGGTCTTGCCGGTCTCGACTTTTGCGCGGTGCAGCAGGAGGATGGGTCAGCCGGTCAGGCGCCTGCGGCCGGACCGTCCAAGACAGGAGAACAGCGTGTCCGATCCGCTGATTGATGGAACAAGGCTTTGGTCAGACCTGATGACACTCGGTGCGATCGGTGCCTTGCCGCGTGGTGGTTGTGATCGCCTGGCGCTGACCGATGCCGATTGTGACGGCCGCAACCTGTTCGCCCATTGGTGCCACGAGGCCGGACTTACCCTGCGCATCGACGCGATGGGCAATATGTTCGCTCGGCGGGACGGTCAGGACCCAAGCCTGCGGCCGGTGCTGGCCGGCAGCCATTTGGACACCCAATCGCCGGGCGGACGGTTCGATGGCCCGCTGGGTGTATTGGCAGCCCTGGCCGCGGTACGTGCGATCGATGCAGCCGGCGTGACGACGCGGCGCGCGATCGAGGTCGTGAACTGGACCAACGAGGAAGGCGCCCGCTTCTTTCCGGGGCTGATGGGTTCGGCGGTTTATGCCGGGGCGCTGCCGCTGGATGTGGCCTATGCCGCGACCGATCGGGCTGGCCGCACTGTCGAGGCGGAGCTGGCGCGCGTTCGCTATCGGGGCGATGCGCCCATGGGCGGGGTGGTGCCGGACAGCTACTTCGAACTGCATATCGAACAGGGGCCGGTATTGGAGGAGGCGGGTACCACCATCGGGGTGGTAACCCACAGCCATTATTCGACCTACACCGATATGGAGTGTCTCGGCGAGAACGCTCATATCTCCAGCATGCCCATGGCGCGGCGGCGCAACGCGCTGGCAGGGGCGGCGCGCGTCATCGCGGAGATCGATCGGATCGGCCTGGCTGCCGCCCCCGCGGGGTCGGCCAGCGCCACGGTGATTGACTGCTGGCCCAACAACCGCA
>DAICYU010000653.1 GCA_027311485.1 Acetobacteraceae bacterium | reverse complement strand
CCGCGGCCAGGCGGCTCATAAATGGGTCAACGCTGCTTTCTGCTCGGCCGCCCCTTCCGTCCAGGCGCATCGGGGTTATTCTCGGACGCCCATCTTACGGGGACCCGCCCATGACCCAGCCCGTTGTCCTGCTGTCCACCGACACTCGCGGCGTTGCCACCGTCACGCTGAACCGGCCGGAGGTCGGCAACGCCTATAACGCCGCCATGCTGGACGGCCTGATCGACGGCCTGCGCCAGCTTGCCGCCGACCCCGCCGTACGCTGCCTGGTGATCCGCGGCGCCGGTAAGCATTTCCAGGCCGGCGCCGATATTCGATGGCTGAATGAGGTGGCGGACTACCCGCCGGCCGAGAACTACGCAGCCTCGGTCGCGACCACCCGCGCGATGCAGTTGCTGAATGAGTTTCCCAAGCCGACGATCGCGCTGGTGCATGGCGCCTGCTTCGGCGGCGGTGTCGGCATCGTCTGTTGCGTCGATGTTGCCTTCGCCACGCCGGATTCGCAGTTCGGCATTACTGAAATCCGCGTCGGGGTCGCGCCGACGCCGATATCCACCCACATGGTCAACGCCATTGGGCTGCGCCACACGCGCCGCTATGCCCTGACCGGGGAGCGGTTCGATGCACGCGAAGCCGAACGCATCGGCCTGATCCACGAAGTCGTGGCCGAGGACGCGATGGAAGCGAAGCTGGCCGGTGTCCTGGACGCGATATTCCTGGGCGGCCCGACGGCGATCGCGATGACCAAGAGCAGCTTTCTGGGCGCCAACGATCTGCTGCTGGATGAGCGTCAGGTCTCAATGTTGGCGCATGAAGGCTGGACGCAGCGTCACTCGCCCGAGGGGCATGAGGGCACGACGGCGTTCCGCGAGAAACGCCGCCCGTCCTGGTATCGCTCGGCCTAGCCGGTCTCGTCGCGGCGGATCTTGGCGGTCGGCGCCCGCGCCGGCAAGCGGGCCAGGCTGGCGACCGCCGCCACGGCCGCAAGCCCGGCGCCGATCAGCAGATCGACGTTTTCCGCGCTGTGCGGGGCGATGCGGAACGCCAGGGCGGCCAGCGTGGCCCCACTGGTCTGGCCGGTTAGCCGAGCTGTGGCGAGCATGCCACCGGCGGCGCCGGCGCGGGAGCGGGGGGCAGAGGACAGCAGCGTGCGGTTGTTCGGCGACTGGAAGAAGCCGAATCCCAGGCCGCACAGCGCCATCCGCCAACTGATGTCCCAGGCGTTGGCGTCGAGCGGCAGGGTGGTGAGCAGGGTCAGGCCGGTTGCCAGCACGGCGAGGCCCGCCGTGCCCAGGATTGCCGCCGGAATGCGATCGGAGAGCCGGCCCGCGAGCGGCGCCACCAATCCCACAGCCACCGGCCAGGGCGTCATCAGCAGGCCGGTCTGCACCTGATCCCGGTGCAGCGCCGTTTCAAAATAAAACGGCATGACCAGGAAGGCGAGCATGTAGGCGGCGAAGGAGCAGACCGAGGTTGCAACCGACAGTGCGAAGATCGGGATCCGCAGCAGATCGACCGGGATCAGCGGCATGGACCGTTTGGTTTCGCGCCGGATCAGCACGGTGCCGATGGCGATGGCGCAGGCGATTTCCGCCGCCGCCAGAAGGCCGCCGCCGGCGCTATGGCCGACGGTATCAGCGCCGATAAACACGAGGCCGAACATCAACGCGTTCAGCACCGCGCTGGTCCAATCGAAGCGGTGGCCCGACAGCGTCGAGTACGGCAACGCCCGTGCCGCCAGCATGAAATTGGCGATGCCGATTGGCACGTTGACGGCGAACAGCCACTCCCACGGGCCTATGGCGAGAATGCCGGAGGCGATGGTTGGCCCGGCGGCGGCAGCGATCGACACCACCAGGGCGTTCAGCCCGACGCCGCGGCCCAGCATTGACTGCGGATAGGTGAACCGCACCAGGGCGCCATTTACGCTCATGATTCCCGTCGCGCCGAGACCTTGAACAACCCGCGCGGCAACCAGCGCCGGCAGGCTGTGCGACAGGGCGCAGGCCAATGAGCCCAGGGTGAACACCGCAAGCCCGGCCTGATAGACTCGCCGGTAACCGATACGTTCGCCCAGCGAGGCGAACGGTAGCAACGTGACGACGATCGCCAGTTGGTAGGCGTTGACCACCCAGACCGAGGAGGCCGGCGTGGTATGCAGTTCCCGCGCGATGGTCGGCAGGGCGACGTTCGCCACAGCGGAGTCGAGCACCGACATGGTAATGCCCAGTGCGATGGCGAGCATGGACCAGTAACGCTGCGGGGTTGGCAGGCCGTCAGGATGCACCGTGTTCGTCAGGGTTCACTCTCCGGCGAATCCGCCATTATCAAAACCGCCCCGCTTCAACGCGGTGTGCCATGCCCCGGGGTTGGCCGGCACGCGATATCGTGTAGCCTCTGGGCGAAATAGCGACCCTATGTGCAACGCATGGCAGACCCGCATACCCATTCCGCCGCCAAGACCGCCGCCCAGGTGGTCAGTGCCCCGCCGCGCCGGTCGGCGCATCCGCCTGGCCCTTGTGCCATGGTCATCTTCGGCGCAGGGGGGGATCTGACAAAGCGGCTGCTGGTCCCGGCGCTGTATAATCTGACCACGACAGGACTGCTACCGGAACATTTCGAGTTGATTGGCGTTGATCTGGCCGATCTGGATACGCAAAGCTGGAACGAC
>DAICYU010000652.1 GCA_027311485.1 Acetobacteraceae bacterium | reverse complement strand
AGAGGAAGGGACGATTGCGGAGCTTTCGAGCAAGTATGGCGTTCATGCGAGCCAGATCCATGCCTGGAAGAAGGTGGTGCAGGACGGTGTGAGGGGCCTGTTTGATGGTGAGAAGGCTGCGGCTCGGAGCGAGGCTGCGGACAAGGTGCAAGTATCGGCGCTGCATGAGAAAGTTGGGCAGCTCATTATGGAGCGTGATTTTTTTCGCGAAAGGTCTGGTCGATGAGCCAGGCTGTCAAATCGCGTCCAAACGCGACCCCCTTTTAGCGTCCAATTCCGACCCCTTTGGGCGTTAGAAACAGCGTTAGCGGCGGGGGCTTATCCACGTAGTGCATAGGGGGGACCCGCGCGCCGCGGAGTGCCCGACGAGAGGCTGACGCAGCGGCGCGCGGGGGGTCCCTGTGCACCCACGTGGATAAGCCGGGTGGGGGTCTGGGGGAGGGTTTTTGCTGATCAGCTTCGGTTTTTGAATCGCCAGCTTTCGTTGCCGGTCTCGATGATATCGCAATGGTGGGTCAAGCGATCCAACATGGCGGTGGTCATCTTGGCGTCGCCAAAGATTTTCGGCCATTCGGCAAAGGCGAGATTGGTGGTGATCAGCAGCGAGGTGTTTTCGTAGAGTTTGCTGATCAGGTGGAACAGCAGTTGCCCGGCGGTCTGGCTGAACGGCATATAGCCGAGCTCATCGATGACGATCAGATCATGGCGGAGAAGCTTTTCGACCAGACACCCGCTCCGACCGGCGGCTTTTTCCTGCTCGAGTTGATTGACCAGATCGATGAGGTTGTAGAACCGGCCTCGCGCTCTGGCCCTGATGACCGTGGCTGCGATTGCGATGCAGAGATGGGTCTTTCCGGTGCCGGTTCCGCCAACAAAAATCCCGTTCCGCCTGGCATCGAGGAAGCTGCCGGTGGCCAGTTCACGCACAAGCCCTTCATCGATCGGCGTGCCCTTGAAGGTAAAGCTGTCGAAGTCCTTGAGCCCCGGGAATTTGGCGCTGCTGATCCGGTAGCTGACCGATCGTGCCTGGCGGAAGATCCGTTCAGCGCGGATCAGGCTGGCGATCAGATCGTAGAACTCGTCGCGTCGCGCCACACCTTTGCCGGCGATCTCGTCAAAGCTCGCGCGCATGCCGTGCAGCTTGAGCTCGGCCATCGCCTGGAGAATATCATGGCGCTCCATCAGGCGGCACGCCTGAGGCTGTCATAGCGCGCACAATCGGCCGTCGGTTCGACCTTCAGGCGTAGCCCATCCGGAATGGTCATGCTCGGCGGTGTGGGGGGCTGAAGTTGGCGCGCTAAAACAGCAAGGATCACGTCACCGCTGGCAATGCCTGCTTCGAGCGCCTCTGCGCAGGCGGCCTCGACCGCGACAAGACCGTGATCCACCACCGCGCAGAGGATTTTGACGAATTGTCGATCACCATCGGCGTACTGCCTCAACTTTACCTGGGCGGCCGCAAGCCCCGGGGGCAGATCCCAATCCTTGAACGGCGCACCATTCCGTAAGGCGCCAGGTTTTCTCACCAGGATCGGCAGGTAGTGCCAAGGATCGTAGATCACTTCGCCACGCCGGAAGTCGCGCGGATGATCGGCAACGACATCGTCATCCAGCAGCACGACGACGCGGCCGGCATGCGAGCGGACCTGCACCATCCGCCCGGCGGCACGCGCATCGACACTGTAGCGATTATGATCCGCCATGATCAGGCAGGTCGTACTGGCGCGCACCGCTTTCTCGGCAAAACCGTCATAGGGGCCGCGCGATACTACCAGGCTGGCCTGCTCGTCCTGGAACACCTCCCAGATTGTGCGCCCCTTGAATTCAGGGTGTTCCATCCGCTTCGCATAGGCGATGCATTCATCCACCAACCGGTCATTGAGCTCGGCGAGGCTGCTGACCCGCGGCTTGGGCAGAAACAACTGATCCCGCAGATTGCCGACTTGATTCTCGACCTGACCCTTTTCCCAGCCTGACGCCGGCGTACAGGCCACCGGCTCGACCAGATGATGCGAGCACATCTGCAGAAATCGCTGATTGTAGCGGCGCTGCTTACCCAGGAAGATCGCCTCCACCGCAGTCTTCATGTTGTCGTAGATTCCGCGCCGGCAGCCCCCACCGAAAAAGGCAAATCCCTTGTCGTGCGCATCGAAGACCATCTCCTGGGTCTCGCGGTGATACACCCGTACAAACGGCATCCGACTATGGGACAGCTTCATGTGGGCCGCCTTGACCGTCACAGGCAGTCCTTGCAGCGTGATCACCTCGTGGCTCCAGTCGAATTGGTAGGCTTCGCCCGGGGCAAAACTCAGCGGCACATAGGCCCGCACCGGAACCAGCGTGTGCTCACGCCGCCACGCCTTGGCAAAACGGTGCACGCTGTCATGCGCCCCCTCGTAGCCACACCCCCTCAGTTCCTCGAACAGGCGTTGCGTCGATCGCCGCTCCCGTCGTGGGAGCTCGGCCTCCCGCTCCAGGATCTCCGTCAGCCCCTTGACCCACTCGCCCAGCTTCGGCGCGGGCTGCTTGTCACGCTCATAGCGAAATGCGGTCGCCGAACTTCGTACCACCTTGCGCACCGTCGACCGCGATACCGATAGCCGGCGCACAATCTCTTTGATCGACAGACGCTCATCAAAATAAGCCCGCCGTATCTCACCAATCCGATCCA
>DAICYU010000651.1 GCA_027311485.1 Acetobacteraceae bacterium | reverse complement strand
GGCAAGCCGCGTCACCCAACGTGGTCGACCTGAGAAGCCGGAACCGAGACTGATCCAGCTCCCCGCTGCCGCTTATCCGCCCACCCTTTCGTCAGAATTCACGCCCAGTTGCTTCAGCTTCCGATGCAAGGCCGAGCGTTCCATGCCGACGAACTGCGCGGTGCGGGAAATATTGCCGCCGAAACGAAGCAGTTGCGCCTGCAAATATTGGGTTTCGAACAGGTCCCTGGCCTCCCGCAGCGGCAGCGACATGATGTCGGCCGTCGGATCGATGTTCAGCAGCGCCGGTGCGCGGGACCCGATTTCCGGCGGCAGCATGTCGGCCCGGATCGGATCGCCGGCGCTGCCCGGCGCCATGATCAGCAGCCAATCCATCAGGTTGCGCAACTGCCGCACATTGCCCGGCCAATCATACGCCTGCAGCGCCGCGAGTGTGTCGGCCGACAAGGCGCGTCCGGGAATGCCGGAACTCTCGGCGGAGCGGTTGATGAAATGCATCGCCAGCAACGGCACGTCGTCGCGGCGTTCGCGCAAGGCCGGCAACTTCACCGGCACGACGGCAAGCCGGTAGTATAGATCCTCCCGGAACCGTCCCGCGGCGATTTCCGCCTGCAAATCGCGGTTGGTGGTGGACAGCACCCGCACATCGACCTTCACCCGCGCTGACCCGCCCAGGCGTTCGAACGTCTGGTCCTGCAGCGCGCGCACGATCTTGCCCTGGGTCTCCAGCGGCATGTCGGAGACCTCATCCAGCAGCAACGTGCCGCCATGCGCGCGTTCCAGCACGCCGGCCCGCCGCGGATGCGCGATCGGGTCGTTGCCCGCCTCCATGCCGAACAGTTCTTCCTCAAAGCGGGCCGGGTTCAGCGTGGCGCAATTCATCGCCACGAACGGCCCGGAGGAGCGGCGGGACCGCGCATGGATCATGCGCGCAACCACCTCCTTGCCGGAGCCGGCCGGGCCGGAGATCATCACGCGGGAGCCTGTCGGCGCGACGCGTTCGATCTGCTGGCGCAACTGGCTGATCACGGCCGATTCGCCGATCAGCGTCGCCTCGGGCCCGGCGCGCAGCCGCAGTTCGGCGTTTTCCCGCGCCAGCGCGGCGGCTTCCAGCGCGCGCTTGACCACCAGCAGCAGCCGGTCGGACTGGAACGGTTTTTCGATGAAGTCGTAGGCGCCAAGCTGGATCGCGCCGACTGCCATTTCGATGGTGCCGTGGCCGGAGATCATCACCACCGGCACCTGCGGCTCTTCACTGTTCAGTGCTTCCAGGATGCCAAGCCCATCCAGCCGTGAGCCTTGCAGCCATACATCCAGAATCACCAACGCCGGACGGCGTGCCCGGAACGCCGCCAGCGCCGAGTCGGAATCCGCGGCGCCACGGGTCTCATACCCTTCATCGCGCAGGATGCCCTCGATCAGAAGGCGGATATCAGGCTCGTCGTCGACGATCAGAATGTCATGCGCCATGCGGCACCTGTCTCTGTTCCTCGGCGGCCGGCACAAGGCGGCCGGCGGCTTCGCGTGGCAGAACCAGGCTGGCAACGGCGCCCGGTCCCTCGGGCCGGTCCTCCAGTGCCAACACGCCCCCGTGGTCTTCCATGATCTTCTTCACAATCGCCAATCCCAGTCCGGTGCCCTTCGGCTTATGTGTGACATACGGCTCGGTCAGCCGTGAACGCCCCTCCTCTGGCAGTCCTATACCATCATCGGTCACGACAATCCGGACATGATCCGGGCAATCCTGCACGGTCAGGGCGATGTGACCGGCGCCTTCCCGCATACCGACCGCATCGGCGGCATTCTGCAGCAGGTTGGTGAGCGCCTGGCGCAGCATCCGCCGGTCGCACGGGACGACCGGGCCACGTTCGGGGATGTCCGTCACCCAATCGATGCCGGGTCGGGCGGTTTTCTGCAAGACCAGGGCCTCCCGCGCGATGCGGCCGATATCCTCGGGCTTGATCACCGGCTGCGGCATGCGCGCGAAGGCCGAGAATTCATCGACCATGCGGCCGATATCGCCGACATGACGGATGATCGTGTCCGCGCATTGCGCGAACGTGTCCGGGTCCGACTGAATCTCACGGGTGAACCGCCGCTTCAGCCTCTCGGCGGAAAGCTGAATTGGCGTCAGCGGGTTCTTGATTTCGTGCGCAATCCGCCGGGCGACGTCGGCCCAGGCCGCCTTGCGCTGCGCCGCCTGCAACTCGGTGATATCGTCGAATGTCACCACGTATCCGTCGGTCCGGCCGCCGGAGAGTTCGGCGCCGATCCGCACCAGCAGCGTCCGCCGCCGGTTCGGCGGACCGATCTGGACTTCCGCAGTGCGGGCGCGATCAGGATTATCGGCGGCCTCGGTCAGCAGAGCGCCGAACTCCGGCACGATCTCGACCAGCGGGTGGCCGATGGCCGCCAGCAGATCGAGTCCCAGCAGTTCGTCCGCGGTGCGATTCGGCAATTCGATGCGGCCATGCGCATCCAGCCCGATCACGCCCGCCGACACGCCTGCCAGCACGGTTTCGGTAAAGCGCCGGCGTTCATCAATCTGGCTATACGCGTCCATCAGCTCGGCCCGCTGCGCGGCCAGGATGCCGCGCGCAACCTCGTCCACCGTCATGCAGCCCCGCGCCGTGTCGAAGTGCGAGCGGTAGCCCGTTTCGGAGATAAACGGC
>DAICYU010000650.1 GCA_027311485.1 Acetobacteraceae bacterium | reverse complement strand
CGGCGCACCTGCACCGCCGGCCCGCCATCGGGTGCGAGGAACACGAAATCCGGCCGCACGCCGATCTGCACCCGTCCATCGGCCGGCAGCGGCGCGTAGGCGGCGCCCAGCGGCACCACGTCCTCACCGACCAGCGCCTGCCGTCCATCAACCCGCGCCGGCAGCAGGTTCATCCCCGGGGAGCCGATGAAATAGCCGACGAAGGTGTGCTCCGGCCGCTCAAACAAATCCTCTGGCGTGCCGATCTGTACCGCGCGGCCCTCATTCATCACCACCACGCGGTCGGCGAAGGTCAGCGCCTCGGTCTGGTCATGGGTGACGTAGATCATCAGTAGGTCCAGTGCCCGGTGCACGGCCTTCAACTTTGACCGCAGCTCCCATTTCAGCGCCGGATCGATCACCGTCAACGGCTCATCGAACAGCACGGCCGAGACGTCGCTGCGCACCAGGCCGCGACCCAGCGAAATCTTCTGCTTCGCATCCGCCGTCAGCCCGCGCGCTCGGCGGTTCAGATCCGGCGTCAGGTCCAGCATAGCGGCGATCTCAGCCACCCGCGCCTTGATAGCAGGCCGCGGCATGCGACGGTTGCGCAACGGGAAGGCCAGGTTCTCCGCCACCGTCATCGTGTCGTAGATGACCGGAAACTGGAACACCTGGGCAATGTTGCGCTGCTCGGTCGGCAGGCGCGTGACGTCGCGGTCATCGAACAGCAGCCGTCCCTCGGACGGAATGATCAGGCCGGAGATGATGTTCAGCAGCGTCGTCTTGCCGCAGCCGGAAGGGCCGAGCAGGGCGTAGGCCTTGCCGTGTTCCCAGACGTGATGGAGCGGCTTCAGCGCGTAGTCGTTCTCTCCCCGCGGCGTCGGCACGTAGGAATGGCCGATGCCGTCAAGCGTGATGCGGCTCATGCCTGTTCCCTTTCCAACGGAACCGCGACCTGCCCGACCTGCACGCCGGCGCTGTCGAACGGAATTGCCCGCCGCATGTCCACCTGCACATGCGCCCGCGCGCCCGGTTGCCAGTCATGCACGCCGCGGATCAGGCAGACCCAGGTACCGGCGCCGACATCGACATGAACGAAACTTTCCGTCCCACTGATCTCGGTGACCGCCACGGTGCCGGGAAAGCTGAACGTGCCGCCGGCGGCGGCGTCCAGCGTGACATCGTCGCAACGGAAGCCGAGGCGGTAGTCGCCGTCCGGCAGGTGCGCCAGAACGCCGAGCGCCGGCAGGTCGCGTCCGGATGTGGTGGTCACGGTCGCGCCGCGCTTGCGAACCGCCAGTTCATTCAGCGGCGGGTCGGAGAATACACGGGCGGCGGCGATGTTCCGTGGCTGGCGATAAACGTCCGGGGTCGGGCCGTGCTGGGTCACCTGCCCTTCCCACATCGTGGCGGTATGGCCGCCCAACAGCAGCGCCTCGGTCGGTTCGGTGGTGGCGTACACCAGGATCGCGTTCGATTCGGCGAAGATGCGTGGCAACTGCTCCCGCAGTTCCTCGCGCAGCTTGTAGTCGAGATTGGCCAGTGGTTCGTCCAGCAGCACCAGATCCGCCCGCTTGACCAGCGCGCGGGCGATGGCGGTGCGCTGCTGCTGGCCACCTGACAACTGGCCCGGCAGGCGTTGCAGCAGGTTTTCCAGCCGCAACAACTGCGCGGCCTGGCGCACCCGCGCCTCGATCTCCTGCGCCGGCACGCGCGCTACCCGCAACGGCGAGGCGATGTTCTCGAACACGGTCAGGCTTGGGTAGTTGACGAATTGCTGGTAGACCATGGCGACCGAGCGGCGGCGCACCGGCACGCCGGTGACATCCTTTCCGTCCAGCACCAGTCGTCCGTTACTTGGGCGGTCGAGACCGGCCATCAGGCGCATCAGCGTCGTCTTGCCCGCCAGCGTCGGTCCCAGCAGCACGTTCATCGTGCCACGCTCCAGCAGCAGGGAGACATCGCGGATGACGACCTGCGCACCCACGTTCAACCCAATGCGTTCCAATAACAGGCTCAAGGCGTTTCCATCCTCATGCCGCAACCATTCCTTCCCGGACGATGCATGCCAGGGCCTGGTCGATCGCGGCGATCTCCTCGGCTGACAGGCGCAACCCCAGCTTGCTACGACGCCATACCACGTCCTCGGCGGTGCGTGCCCATTCCGAATGTGCAAGATAGCGTAGCTCCGCCTCGGTCAGTCCAGCGCCGAACTGACGGCCGAGGTCATCCGGGGCGGTGGCGTCTCCCAGCACCTGCGGCAGACGCGTGCCATAGGCGCGCAGCAACCGCCGCAGCACAGGCTCCGGCACGAACGGAAAACGCGCCTGCTCGGCGGTCAGTCGGTCCTTGAACCCATCCGTGGCGAAATCCCCGCCGGGCAGGCTGGTGCGCCCGGTCCAGCCGGCTGGCTGGCCGGCCGGCGTCGGCAGATGCGGCTGCAATTGCGCCAACGCGGCTTCGGCCAGCCGGCGATAGGTGGTGATCTTGCCGCCGAACACCGACAGCAACGGTGCCGAACCGTCTGGCGCGTCCAGCTTCAGTACATAGTCCCGTGATGCTTCCTGCGCCGCCGACGCCCCGTCATCGTAGAGCGGCCGCACGCCGGAATAGGACCAGACCACCTGTTCGGGCGTCACCGGCACGCGGAAATAGGCGCTCGCCCCCGCGCAGAGATAGGCGATCTCGCCTTCGCT
>DAICYU010000064.1 GCA_027311485.1 Acetobacteraceae bacterium | reverse complement strand
AGCTGACCCGCGCCGTGCTGGAGGTGCTGGACCGCTTCAACCATCCGGTCGGCATCGTCACCAAATCGGCCGGGGTGCTGCGTGACCTGGACATCCTGGCGTCCATGGCACAACGCAACCTCGCCCGGGTGCACGTGTCCATCACCACGCTCGACACCCGGCTCGCCCGCGTCATGGAGCCGCGTGCCGCCGCCCCGCAGCGGCGCCTGCATGCGATCGCCGAACTGACCCGGGCAGGCGTGCCGACCGGCGTGCTGGCGGCGCCGATGATCCCGGCGCTGAACGACGCCGAGATGGAAAAGGTCCTGGAGGCTGCGGCGCAGGCCGGCGCGCGCCATGCCGGCTACATCCTGCTGCGGCTGCCGCTGGAACTGCGGGAGATGTTCGAGGATTGGCTGCACACGCATTTTCCCGACCGTGCCGGCCATGTGCTCAGCCTGATCCGGCAAACCCGCGCGGGACAGCTGAATGATCCGCGGTTTCATCACCGGTTCTCCGGGCACGGCCCCTATGCCGACCTGCTGGGCAAGCGCTTCGTCCGGGCCGCCCGACAGTTCGGCTTTCAGGAAGCGCGCACGCAGCTGGATTGCGGCCGCTTCGCGGTGCCGGAGGCGGCGCAGGGGGCGGCGACCGCCGCCTCGGCGCAGATGTCGCTGTTCTGATCGGCGGGACCGGATTCACGCCGGCTGCCACGATATGCCGTCGATCAGTGCGCCTCGGCCCAGGTGCGGCCCATCCCTGTTTCCACCACCAGCGGCACAGACAGCACGGCCGCGTTCTCCATCACGCGCCGCGCCAGCTCGGCCAGCCGAACCGCTTCGTCTTCCGGCGCTTCGAACAGCAGTTCGTCATGCACCTGCAGCAGCAGCCGCGACCGCAGCCCGGCCTCCTGCAGGGCGGCTGGCAGCTTCACCATGGCGCGCTTGATGATGTCCGCCGCCCCGCCTTGCAGCGGGGCGTTGATCGCCTGTCGTTCCGCATAGCTCCGCCGAGCGGGATTCTTGTCGGCGATGCCGGGGACCCAGCAGCGGCGCCCGAAGGGTGAGACGACATAGCCTTTGATCCGCGCTTCTTCCCGGGTTCGCTCCATGTAGGCCCGGATGCCGGGGTAGCGCTGGAAATATCGGTCGATGTAGCCGCGCGCCTCGCCGGGCGTGATGCCAAGCTGCCGCGCCAGCCCAAACGCCGAGATCCCATAAATAATACCGAAATTGATCGCCTTCGCTCGGCGGCGGGTCATGGCGTCCATGCCCTGCATCGGGATGCCGAACACCTCGCTGGCGGTGCGTGCATGAATGTCCTCGCCCTGCGCGAAGCTCTGCTTCAGTTCCGGCAGGTCGGCGACATGGGCCAGCAGCCGCAATTCGATCTGCGAGTAGTCGGCGCTGACCAGCAGGCAGCCCGGTTCGGCAACGAAGGCGTGGCGGATGCGGCTGCCTTCCTCGGTGCGGATCGGGATGTTCTGCAGGTTGGGGTCGGTCGAGGACAACCGGCCGGTGGAGGCGATAGCCATCGCGAAGCAGGTGTGCACGCGGCCGGTATCGGGGTTGATCTGCGTCACCAGCGCATCGGCGTAGGTGGACTTCAGCTTCTGCAGCTGCCGCCATTCCAGGATGCGGTTCGGCAGCTCGTGCCCCTGGTCGGCCAAGCTTTGCAGCACGGACGAATCGGTGCCCCAGGCGCCGGTTTTCATCCGCTTGCCGCCGGGCAGCTTCATTTCGTCGAACAGCACCTCACCCAGCTGCTTGGGGCTGCCGACGTTGAACGCATGGCCGGCGAGGCGATGGCAGTCCTGCTCCATCACCGCCATCCGCGCCTCAAAATCCGCGGACATGCGGCGCAGGTCATCGGCATCGACCTTCACGCCGGCGCGTTCCATCTCCAGCAGCACCGGGATCAGCCGGCGTTCCAGCTGCTCATACAGCACCAGTGAGCCGTTCAGGCGCAGCCGGGGGCGCAGCGTCTCCCACAGGCGCAGCGCCACGTCCGCGTCCTCGGCGGCATAGGCGGTGGCGCGGTCCAGCGGCACCTGGGCGAAGGACACGCGGTTGCGGCCGGTCCCGGTAACGTCATCGTAGGGTATCGGCGTATGGCCGAGGTGAAGCTGCGACAGCTCATCCAGCCCGTGCCCGTGCAGACCAGCTTCCTGGGCGTAGGAGATCAGCATGGAGTCGTCCACCGGCGCTGCCATCGGGAAGCCGGCCTGGGACAGCACCATCATGTCGAACTTGGCGTTCTGGAAGATCTTCAGCACCGATGGATCGACCAGCATCGGGCCGAGGATGTCGATGGCATCCGCCAGCGGCACCTGCTCGCCGACACCTTCGTGCGACAGCGGCACGTAGCACGCCTTCCCGGCGGCGGTGGCCATCGACAGCCCGACCAGCCGGGCGCGCATGGCGTCAAGGCTGTCGGTTTCCGTGTCCATCCCCAGCCGGCCCACGGATGTCGCGTCCGCGACCCAGGCGCGCAGGGCATCGGCGGTGGTGACCGTCTCATACGGTCCGAAGCCGGATGCGTTGACCGGCGGCGGTGCAAGGCCAAGGTCGGCCTGCGTGGCGGCTGGCCGCTTGTCCGGCGTCACGCCTGCGGCGGCTGATGGGGCGGATGAAGGGGCCGCCGATGGGGCAGGGGACGTTGCGGTATCAAGGCCGAGCCGGGCGATGGTGCTGCGGAAACCTTGCTTGTGCAGCCAGTCGCGCAGCTTCACCGGGTCCGCGTCGTGCTGCACCAAGCCTGTAATGGGCAGCGGCAGCGGGGTATCCTCGCGCAGCAGTACCAGGGCACGGGATACGCGGGCCTTGTCGGCATGCTCGATCAGCATGTCGCGGCGCTTGGACGGCTTCATGCCCGGGGCGGCGGCCAGCACCTGCTCGACCGTGCCATATTCGTTGATCAGCTGCGCCGCGCCCTTCGGGCCGATGCCCGGCACGCCCGGCACATTGTCGGTGGAATCGCCGATCAGCGCCTGCACCTCGACCATCTTGTCGGGGGTGACGCCGAACTTCTCCATGACTTCCTGCGGGCCGATCGGCTTCTGCTTGATCGGGTCCAGCATTTCCACGCCGGGCTTGATCAGCTGCATCAGGTCCTTGTCGGAGGACACGATGGTGACATGGCCGCCGGCCTCGACCGCGCTTTTGGCATAGGCGGCGATCAGGTCGTCGGCTTCCCAGTCGGGCAGTTCGACGGCGGGAACGCTGAACGCCTCGGTCGCTTCGCGGATCAGGGCGAATTGCGGGATCAGTTCCTCGGGCGGCGGCGGGCGGTGCGCTTTGTAGGCGTCATAAAGCCGGTTGCGGAAGGTGGTCCGGCCGGCGTCGAAGATCACGGCGATATGCGTGCCGACATGCTCCTTCAACAGCTTGGCGAGCATGTTGGTGAAGCCGAATACGGCATTGACCGGCGTGCCGTCCGGCCGTGTCATCGGCGGCAACGCGTGGAAGGCGCGGAAGATGAATCCCGACCCGTCGATCAGGATCAGGCGAAACGGCTGAGGCGCGGCGTCGACCGGCGCCTCGGCCGTGATGTCAATGTCCGCTGTCGTGATCCGCTCCGGGGTTCAGGATGTAAAGACGCGAGCAGTACGGGCACATGACCTTGTCCTGCGGAATGCGCAGGAAGACCCGCGGATGACCCAGTGGCCCGTCGCCGCCGTCGCAAGCGATGGTGCGGGTGTTCACGTGGATGATCTCGGTCGGTGTCACCTGCGGTGTCGTCATAGTGGCGGCGCCGTCCGGCATGTTGAACCTCTATTCGGAAAAGCCGGCGGATGATACCGATGCGGCCAATCCTTTCAACCGTGCTGCGGTGATGCGACGACTCCTTTGCCTGTTGCTGACCGTGTTGATGCTGGGTGGGTGCGTGGCGCACGTGGCCTTGCCCGGACGGTCGGTCGATCGCCCTGTTGAAACCGCCCGTACCTTCGTCATGCCGGACGGGACCGCGCTGCCGTATCGGGTGTGGTTGCCGAACGGCCCGCCACAGGCCGTCGTGCTGGCGCTGCACGGCATGAACGACAGCCGCGATGCGTGGGAATATCCCGCTCCGACGCTGGCCGCTGCCGGGATTGCCGTATTCTCCCCCGATTTGCGCGGCTTCGGCGCGACGCCGACCCGGGGGCTGTGGCCGGGCGCGAACGGCCTGGCCGGTGACGCGCGGGTGATGGCCAGGCTGCTGCGGGCACGCTACCCGCACACGAAGCTGATCCTGATGGCGGAGAGCATGGGTGCCGCGGCGCTGATGGTGCTGGCAACCGAGCCGAACCCGCCGCCGGTGGATGGCTATGTGCTGGTCGCGCCGGCGGTGTGGGGACGCTCCAAAATGAGCTTCCTGATGCGGGCGAGCCTTTGGCTGGCCGATCATCTGGTGCCGGGGATGACCCTGACCGGGCGCGGCTTCGTCAAGGTGACGGCGAGCGACAACCGGGAGGCGCTGTACCGCCTGTCCAACGATCCGCTGACGATCCACGCGACCCGGGTGGATGCGATCGAGGGGCTGGTCGACCTGATGGACCGGGCGATGGCGGCGGCGCCGTATTTCCATGCCCCGGCGCTGTTCCTTTATGGCGGGCATGATGAGCTGGTGCCGCCGCGGGCGACGGCGGCGACGTGGCGCGCCCTGCCGAAAGGGCCGGTGCTGGCGTTCTACCCGCATGGGTATCACCTGCTGCTGCGGGACAAGGACCGGTCGGTACCGCTTGAGGACATCCTGTCATGGATCGACGATCCGCAGGCGCCGTTGCCGTCGGGGGCCGACAAGGCGGCGCAAGCATGGCTGGCGCACCAGAAGCAGGAGGGGGTGGGACCGACCGAGAACCCGGCAGCGACGCCGTGACATCGTATTGGTTGCCCATGGCCGCGCCCGAACATGATCCCGGCTGTGCTGGTAACCATCCCACCAGCCCCACGTGCAGTTCCGGTTCGCGCGCGGCTGCCTCGCCTAACCCGCGCGCGGTACCAATTCCGCGCATCGCTGCGCCCATGCATGCCGGCCTTGAGGCCGTTGGCATGATTACCGGAAATCCCGCGTCGGCACCTTGATCCCCTTGGACCGCAGGTCGCGCACATAGATGTCGCGTGCCTGGATATCCGGCGGCGGGCCGGCTTTCTTGTCCCGTGCATCCGCCGAACCGCCGTGCTTCGCCTCATCACCGCGGCCATGCGGCAGCGGGAACGGCGCATCATCCCGTGCCCCCACCCCGCGCAGCAGGTCCGACAGATCGGTCAGCTCCTCGGCGATCACATGGATCACCGCCTGCTCCCGCTGCAGCCGGCCGCGGCAGGCGATCATGCTGGCGGACAGCACCAGGCGGCGTTGCGCCTCGAACACCGAGGGCCAGAGGATCAGGTTGGCGTGGCCGGTTTCATCCTCAATGGTGACGAACAGCACGCCTTTGGCGCTGCCTGGCCGCTGGCGCACCAGGATGATGCCGGCGACCTCCAGCCGCTTGCCGTCACGCACCGTCACCAGGTCGGCGCAGCGGACGATACCGCTTGCCGTCAGGTCGTCACGCAGGAAGCTGACCGGATGGCGGCGCAGGCTCAGGCCGGTGCTGCGGTAGTCTTCCACCACCTGCCGGCCGGCGGTCATCGCGGCCAGGGCGACGGCGGGTTCGGTGTCCGGTTCGGCCTCAAGCCGGTCGAACAGCGGCAGCCTGCTGTCGGACAGGCCGCGGATCGCCCATAACGCCTGCCGCCGGTCCAGCCCCAGGGCCTGGAACGCATCCGCCTCGGCCAGCCGTTCCAGGGCGGCGACCGGGGTCCGGGTCCGCTGCCACAGATCCCGCACCGATCGATACCCGGCGGCCCGTCGGCCAATGATCTCCTGCGCAGACAGCTTGGCCAGCCCTTTCGCCATCCGCAACCCCAGCCGCACGGCGAGCCGGCCTTCGCCGTCGGGTTCCAGCGAACAGTCCCATTGCGAGTCGTTGATGGAAACCGGCCGCACGGCCACCCCGTGCAGCTTCGCATCGCGCACGATCTGCGCCGTGGCATAGAACCCCATGGGCTGCGCGTTCAGCAGCGCACAGCAGAACACGTCCGGGTGGTGGCATTTCATCCAGGCCGACGCATAGGCGATCAGCGCGAAGCTCGCCGCGTGGCTTTCCGGGAAGCCGTAGCTGCCGAAGCCTTCGATCTGGGAGAATGTCCTGTCGGCGAACGCTTCCGTGTAGCCGCGCGCCACCATGCCGGCGATCAGCTTCTGCTTGAAGTGCGACACGCCGCCGGTGAACTTGAAGGTTGCCATGCTGCGGCGCAGCGCATCGGCCTCGGACGGGGTGAAGCCGGCGCAGACGATGGCGACCTGCATCGCCTGTTCCTGGAACAGCGGCACGCCCAGGGTCTTGCCCAGCACCCGGCGCAGTTCGGGCGTGGGGTATTCCACCTTCTCCAGCCCCTCGCGGCGGCGCAGATAGGGGTGCACCATGTCGCCCTGGATCGGCCCGGGGCGGACGATCGCCACCTGGATGACGATGTCATAGAAGGTGCGCGGCTTCAGCCGTGGCAGCATCGACATCTGGGCGCGCGATTCGATCTGGAAGGTGCCCAGCGTGTCGGCCTTGCGAATCATGGCATAGGTGGCCGGGTCCTCGGCCGGAATGGTCGCCAGGTCCAGCCGCTTGCCCTTGTGCTCCGCCAGCAGGTCGAACGCGCGGCGCATGCAGCCGAGCATGCCAAGGCCGAGGACATCGACTTTCATGAAGCGGAGGATGTCGATGTCGTCCTTGTCCCATTCGATCACCTGCCGGTCGATCATGCTGGCGGGTTCGATCGGCACCAGCTCGTCCAGCCGGTCGCGCGTCAGCACGAAACCGCCAGGATGCTGGGCGAGATGGCGCGGTGTGCCGATCAGCTCGCGCGGGCAAGATCGAGCGTCAGCGTCAGGCGGCGGTCCTGCAGGTTGAAGTTCAGCGCGGCGGCGTGTTCCTCGGCCACGCCTTCCTCGCTCCAGCTCCACACCTGGGACGCGAGGGCGCCGGTCACGTCCTCGCTCAGGCCCATTGCCTTGCCAACGTCGCGCACGGCGCCGCGGCCGCGATAGCGGATAATGGTGGCGCACAGGGCGGCGCGGTGGCGGCCGTAGGTGTCATAGACCCACTGGATAACTTCCTCGCGGCGTTCGTGTTCAAAATCCACGTCGATATCGGGCGGTTCCTTACGTTCGGCGCTGACGAAGCGCTCGAACAACAGGCCGCTGCGGGTGGGATCGATCGAAGTGATGCCCAGCACGAAGCAGACGGCGGAGTTGGCGGCGGAGCCGCGGCCCTGGCACAGGATGCCGTGGGAGCGGGCGTACTGGACGATGCTGTCCACGGTCAGGAAGTAGGGCGCGTAGTCCAGCTGGCCGATCAGGTCGAGCTCATGGTGAAGCTGCCGGACCACGTCGTCCGGCACGCCGTCGGGGTAGCGGTTCGGCGCCGCCTCCCAGGTCAGCTTTTCCAGGGTCTGCTGCGCCGTCAGGCCGGAGATGCGGACTTCCTGCGGATACTGGTAGCGGAGTTCGTCCAGGCTGAAGCGGCAGCGGTCGGCGATTTCCTGCGTGTGGGCGACGGCATCGGGATGGCGGGCGAACAGGCGGGCCATTTCTGCGGGCGCTTCCAGGTGGCGCATGCAGGAGGGTTCGCGGCGGTAGCCCAGCTGGTCGATCGTACAGCCCTCGCGGATGCAGGTCAGCACATCCTGCAGCACGTGGCGGCCGGGGGCGTGATACAGCACGTCGTTGGTGGCCACCGCCGGCACACCGGCGGCGCGGGCGGCATCGGCAATCCGGTGCAGGCGGACCGCGT
The DNA here is from genome assembly GCA_027311485.1 of Acetobacteraceae bacterium. GTDB lineage: Bacteria > Pseudomonadota > Alphaproteobacteria > Acetobacterales > Acetobacteraceae > Rhodopila. The sequence continues at coordinate 4,893 of DAICYU010000064.1, read as the reverse complement.
CATTCGGGCGGTGCATCAGGGTCAGGGCGACATAGGCGCGATCGGCGAACGCTTCTTTCAAACGGTGGATGTTCTGCTCGGTCGGGTCGGTGCACAGGATGCCGACCAGCCCGTCCGCCGCCTGCTGCACATCGCGCCAGTACAGCGTGCATTGCCCCTTTCCCGCCCGGTGCTTGCCCAGGGTCAGCAGGCGGGTCAGGCGCGACCAGGCGGACCGGTCGGTGGGGTAGACCAGGATGGCCGGCCCATCGGTAAGATCGAGCCGGCAGCCGACGATCAGGCGGATGCCGGCGTCCCGGGCGCGCTGATGGGCGCGGACGATGCCGGCGACGGAGTTGCGGTCGGTGATGCCCAAGGCGGGCATACGCAGTACGGCGGCGCGGGCGATCAGTTCCTCAACGTGCGAGGCGCCGCGGAGAAAGCTGTAGTTGGTGGTGACCTGCAGCTCGACGTACATGCCGCGGAGTTTGGCAGATACGCGCCGATGTTCCTAGTATGTTCTTATATAGGCTCAGCCTGTCCGGTGATGTTTCCTGTCCGGCGATCCCGCTGTAGTCTCGGTATCCGGGAGGGAACGCACATGCCGATCACCAAAGGATACAAGCAGCTTCTGGCCGAGGCGAACGCGGATATTCAGACACTTTCGGTGGCCGATGCGATGAACCTGCATGGCGCCGCGGACGTCGTTTTCGTCGATCTGCGCGACCCGCGGGAGCAGGAGCGGGAAGGCCGCATGCCCGGCGCCTTTTCCTGCACGCGGGGCATGCTGGAATTCTGGATCGATCCGGAAAGCCCCTATGCGAAGCCGGTCTTCGCCGAAGACAAGCGTTTCATCTTCTTCTGCGCCGGCGGCTGGCGCTCGGCCCTGGCCGCGAAGACCGCGCAGGACATGGGGCTGGAGAAGGTTGCGCATATCGAGGGTGGCTTTGGTGCCTGGAAGAAAGCCGGCGGCGCAGTTGACGCGCCACAGCCGCAGCCTGGCTGACTCACGCACCAGCACAGAGCGTAAGGTGACATTGCGCTTACCGATAAGTTGGGCGCAGTCACTTGCGCCCATCATTAAACGGGTGGAATTACTTGTGAGTCGCCAACGGGTTATGTTGTTATGTCAAAATAGGAAAGGTTGATGTTATTGCGTGCCGGATCGCCAAGGGGACTGCAATTTGAAACGGGTAGAAGGTCTTTGGTTGATAGCAACAACTCAGTTAATGACCTTGATAGCGACGATTTCTGGCTGCATACCAGCGCCACACCTGAACATGCAGGACGCTACCCCGCCAACATGTGCTGAATTGAAGGCGCGAGACAATGAGGCCCTTCAGCATAGCAGCATTATATTCAAAAGCTGCATAGATGCTTTAAGGGAGGTTAACCAGTGCCATTCTAACCAAACGGCTTTGGGCGCTCTCTTTGATAGTTGTTCATCAGAACAAGAGCATACGGATTTCATGTGTAAAAGCAGCCGAGAGCTCTCTAACGTTAGTAAAGTGCTTCTAACATATGACACTGCATTAGAGATTTCAATGAAGTGCAAATAGCCTAGGATTAGTATTAATTCACAAAAAGGAACCCCTGAGGTCGGCCGTATTCGGTCTACGCAGAGCGCCAGACCTGTAGTCATTTATAGCAACGATCGCTGACCATGTCCTCTGGGTACAGGTCTGATAGATGCCAAGGCATGAAGATGCGCTCCAAATCCGGCGAGGTTGGGTGTAGCGCCTCCATCACGCGTCTCCGGGCTGTGAACACGCAGAAATGTGTGAACACCACGTCGAAGTCGACGCGTAAGAGATAGCCAAACCCGCACCATGCAACCCTGGGCTACCCGGTCGGAGCGCTATCCCGCGCCGCTGCCGGCCAGGCTGGTCGCCCCGAACGGTGCGTTCAGCCGCACGATCGCCAGGTTCAGCGCCGCGGCGAACGACACCCACAGCAAGTATGGTACCAGCACCAGGCTCGCCGTCGGCGACAGCGGCCATAGCAGCACGATCGGCATTAGGATCGACAGCCACAGGAACGGCACCTCGATCAGCGCCCAGTCGGGCCGGCGGAGCTTGAAGAACAGCGGGCTCCACAGCAGGTTCGCCACGCCGTTGGCGACAAACAGCGCGATCACCATCGTCCGGCTGCCCTCATCATGGGCGTGCTGCCAGCCCAGGTAGGCGGAATAGGACGCCAGCGTCAGGATCAGCGTCCAGGCCGGCCCGAACGCCCAGTCCGGCGGCTGCCACGAGGGTCGCTTCAGCTTGTGGTACCAGGGCGACAGCTCGGTGAGCCACGCCCCGGCGCCGCCGACCACCAGACCCCACAGGATCGGCAGGATGATATCGGCTCTCACGCCGATACCAGGCCCAGCAGATGGGCCATGTCCTTCAGGAAGATGCGGACATGCGAAGCCGGTCGGGCCCGCGTCAATTGCTTGTTCATATACGAATCCCAGGTCATGCGTTGCACGTCGGGGTCCTTGCAGATGCTGACGAACCGTTCCCGCCGCCTGTCGCTCGAATACCAGAAGTGCTGCATCATCCGCAGAATCCAGAATACCCGTCCGTGCGCCTTCATGAACCGCTGCCGTGCGGTGCGTAAGGCGCGCGCGTTGCCGGTGGCGAGAAACTCATCCGCTGCCTCGGCGGCCAGCCGACCCCCTTCCATGGCATAATAGATGCCCTCGCCCGACGCCGGTGCAACCACCCCCGCCGCGTCGCCGGCCACCACCACGTCACGTCCGTTGTCCCAGCGGCGCATCGGGTGCAGCGGGATCGGCGCGCCTTCCCGCCGCACTGTCTCGGCGCCGCTCAACCCGGCAATGTCCCGCAGCTGCGTCACCGACTGACGGAGGGAGAAGCCCTTGCGCATCGACCCGCTGCCAACGCTCGCGGTGTCGCCGTGCGGGAAGATCCAGCCATAGAAATCAGGCGACACGCGGCCCTGGTAGTAAACGTCGCAGCGCGTGCCGTCGAAGCCACGCGCCGGCGTGCGGATGATCTCATGATACGCGAACACGTGCGGGACCTTGCCCGCGCCCGGAATGGTTTGCGCCGCGACGGCCGACTTCGCGCCATCGGCGCCGATCACGACGCTGGCGCGCACCGACCCGGCGGTTCCGTCCTTCATCTGGTAGTGCACGATCGCCGTGCCGTCCGTGTCGCGGGTGATTTTTTCAAACCGCGCGGTCCGGCGCACAGCCCCGTTTGAGGCCGCCCGGTCGCGCAGCCACTCATCAAACACCGCTCGATCCACCATGCCGACGAATCCACCGTCGATCGGCATGTCCACAAAGCGCTCGGACGGTGCGACCATGCGGGCGGAGGTGATCTGCGCTGCCAGCAAATGCCCAGGGATGGCGAAGTCGCGGATCAGCCGGGGCGGGATGGCGCCGCCGCAGGGCTTGATCCGCCCCGCCTTGTCCAGCAGCAACACCGACCAGCCATGGCGTGTCAGTTCATGCGCCGCCGTGGCCCCGCACGGGCCGCCGCCGACCACTACCGCATCGAATGTCTCAGTCATGTCGGGATCCTCAGGGCAAAGGCGGTGATCAGCATGCCGATCACGTACAGGGTTGTGCCGGTGGCGTTGTACCAGGGGGCATAGGCGCGCGGGTCGCGCATCAGTTTCACCATCAGCGCGAGCTGTGCCATCAGCAGTAGCGCGACGACGAACGGGTAGCTGACGAAGCCCCAGGACAACAGCAGCGCGATCACCGCGAGCTGCGGCAGCGCCATGGCGATGCAGGCGGCGTTGCCGGCGGCTTCCACGCCCAGCAGCACGGGCAAGGAGCGGATGCCGGTCTGCCGGTCGCCCTCGACCGACTTGAAGTCGTTCAGGGTCATGATGCCGTGGGCGCCGGCGCTGTACAGGACGGCCATCGTGAAAACGTGCCAGCCGGGGCTGCCGGCGACCATCACCGCGGCGCCGGTGATCCAGGGCAGTCCCTCATAACAGGCGGCGCAGGCGGCATTGCCCCACCAGCCGTTCTGCTTCAGCCGGAACGGCGGCGCGCTGTAGGCCCAGGCCAGGGCAAGCCCGACCACGGCGGCGCCGAGGCCCCAGGCGCCCAACGGCACCGCGACCAGCAGCGACAGCAGGGTCCAGGCGATCGCGATATGCAGCCCACGCCGTCCGGGCAGCCGGCCGGATGGGATTGGGCGGTTGGGTTCGTTGATCGCATCCACATGCCGGTCGAACCAGTCGTTCACCGCCTGGCTGGTGCCGCACACCATCGGCCCGGCCAGCAGCATGCCCAGGCCCAGCGCCCACCATCGCTCCGCCAGCGGCACGCCGGAGGAAACGACCCCGCACATGAACGCCCACATCGGCGCGAACCAGGTGATGGGCTTCAGCAGCTCCAGTTCCGCCGGCATGGCGGTGCGGGGGGGCGCTGGGTGATCGGTGCCGGGGATGGCTGGGCGGCTGATGCCGGCGGTCGCGGATGCGGTGTTCATGGCATGCGGTCCTTCAGTCCGCCCCGGCGGCCTCGGGATCGCCCAGGCCGTAGCGGCGCAGTTTCACGTAGAGGCTCTGGCGCGACAGGCCGAGCATCTCGGCGGCCGAGGCGCGGTTGTCGCCAGTCAGGTTCAGGGCGGTTTCGATGCACAGGCGCTCGATCATGTCAGTCGCTTCCCGCACCAGGTCCTTCAGGGCGACGCGGCCGATCAGGTCGGTCAGGTTTTCCATCGACCGCGGCAGGGCGCCCTGGACACGAGGTTCGGTGCGCAGCCGGCGGCCGACGTCGCGGATGGCGAAGCCGAAGCAGGGTTGGCCGCCGTTCATGACCGTCACGGCAGACACTTCCACCTCCACCGGTTCGCCCAGCTCACCCCGTATCATGCTGCCGAACAGGCGCACCGATCCGGTCTGCCGCAAATGCGCGATCAGCACGTCCAGATCGATGCT
>DAICYU010000649.1 GCA_027311485.1 Acetobacteraceae bacterium | reverse complement strand
GTAGCGGCATGGCCCGTTTCCCCCTTGTTATGCGTCAAGGCGGAAACAGGCTGGCGCCCGGGGCACGCCGCGTCAACCGCGGCCGCCCGTTCACCTGCACGAGGCGACCAATGCTATGCGGCCAGCCGCACGGTTTCCTGCACGATTTGTGCAAGCCCCACGACTTCGCCCACCACCACCAACGTCGGACCGGCAGGTTGTTCCGCCGCAAGCCGGTCAGCGATATCGCCCAGCGTTCCAGGCCAGTGTCGCTCATTGACGCGGGAGGCATTTTCGATCGCAACCACCGGCGTTGCCGCCGGCAATCCGGCTTCGATCAGGTTCGCGGCCACAGACGCAAAGGTCTTGCTTGCCATATAGGCCACGATCGTGCCGCCGCTCGCAGCCAGGGCCCGCCAGTCGTGCGCCGGCACGGCACCATCGCTGCCATGCCCGGTGACGAAATGAAGTGACCGAGCGATATCGCGGTGCGTCAGCGGAATTTGCAGACTCGCCGCCGCAGCGCAGGCCGCGGTGATGCCCGGTACGATCTCAACCGGCACGCCCGCCGCGCGCAGACTGTCCAGTTCCTCACCGCCGCGCCCGAACACAAGCGGATCGCCGCCTTTCAGTCGCACCACATGGGCGCCGGCTTGTGCGAACCGGACGATCAGCGTGTTGATCGCCGCCTGGTTCATCGCATGCCGACCGCATCGCTTGCCGACATCGATCCGCCGCGCGTCTGGGCGAGCCAGGTCGAGGATGGACGGGTCGATCAGCGCATCGAACAGGATCACGTCCGCCTGCTTGATCACGCGCACGGCGCGCAGGGTCAGCAGATCGGGGCTACCCGGCCCGGCACCGACGAGCGTCGCGCATCCGCGCGGCTTATTCTGCGGGGATGCGGACATCGCGAAGTATCTCCTCCAGTTCAGGAATGCAGGATCCGCAATTGGTGCCGGCTTGCAGATGCGCGCCGATTTCACGCGCCGAGGTCAGGTGGTGCGTCACCACCGCGTGGCGGATCGCATCGCGGGTCACGCCGAAGCAGGCGCACACCTTCGGCCCCTCGGCGGCGGTTGCCCCATACATCCGGCCAGCCAGGATCGTTGTCCGGGCCGAGTCCGGCACCGGCGCACCCAGCATGGCACTGACCGCGCCCTCGGCGGGCAGGGAGGCGGCGTCGCGGGCGAGGAACAGGCAGGCTTCCAACGCCCCGTCCACAACACCTGCCATGCGCAGAACACCCCGCTTTGGATCGGACGCCTGCAGGCATTCCGCCTCATCCTGCAACTGCAGGAGAGCGGACGCGAAGGTGTTGAGCGCCTCGCCCGCAGGCATGGGCGCCAGACCCGCCAGCCGATAGAGATGCCCCTCGGCGACCGGTATGCGGACCCAATGGCAGGATCCTGACGGTGATCCAGCCGCATCCGGCAGCGGTCCGTCGGTCCGGCGGAGCAGCAGGCCGTGGAAATGCACCGCTACCGGCCTGACGGCGGCGTGCGTCGCCTTCAGCTCCGGCTGCCCCGAGACCGGATCCACCCTGGCACCGACAACCCGTCCGATTACCGCGTCCGAGGTGAACCGATCCGTCCAGTGCATCGGCGCGAACATCTCCCCGCGGCGCTGCGTGTGGCGAAGGTCAACGCGCAACAGCGCAGTACCATGCTCGGTCGTCAGCCTGACCAGGTCATTCTGGCTGACCCCGGTGGTCGCGGCGTCCGCCGGGTTCATCGTGACCAGCGGTTCGGCGGCATGGGTCATCAGGGACGCCACCAGCCCGGTGCGGGTCATGGTATGCCATTGGTCGCGGACCCGGCCGGTATTCAGCAGCAAGGTGCGCTCCACCCGCGCCGGCAATGGCTGATACGCCACGGGCACGAAGCGGGCCCGCCCGTCGGCGGTGGGAAAGCCCCCCTGGGCAAACAGCCGCTCGCCTTCGCTTGCCGTGCCGGTTGGCAGGGGCCACCGGAAAGGTCGCAGCGCTTCATACCCGGCGTCGGTCAGCGCCGCCATCGCGCTGATGTCGAACACCCGCCGGCCGCTGTTGGCATGGCCCGACAGCGCCGCATGCTCCCGGAACACGTCGGCCGGGGAACTCCAGTCGAACGCATCGGGCCAGCCCATGGCCCTGCCGACCGCCGCGAACTGCCACCAGTCCGGTCGTGCCTGATCCTGTGGCGAACGGCCCGGCGGAGACCGAAACGGCCGCTGTCGGGAAATCCGCCGTTCGGAGTTGGTGACCGTGCCGTCCTTCTCGCCCCAGCCCGCCGCCGGCAGGAGCACATGCGCATATTGCGTGGTGTCCGTCGCCCAGCAGTCCGAGACCACCACGAACGGGCAGGCCGCCAGCGCGGCGCGCACCCGATCCGCCCGCGGCATACTGACCGCCGGGTTGGTCGCCACGATCCAAAGCGCCTTGATCCGCCCGTCCAGCACCGCATCGAACAGGTCCACCGCCTTCAGCCCCGCCTTTTCGGGCAACGCCGGAGCGTGCCAGAACGCCTTCAAGGCCACGCGGTCATCCGGATCATCGAACTGCATATGCGCGGCGAGTTGGTTCGCCAGACCACCGACCTCCCGCCCGCCCATCGCATTCGGCTGCCCGGTGATGGAAAACGGTCCCATGCCGGCGCGTCCGATGCGTCCGGTCGCGAGGTGGCAGTTGATGATGGCGTTGACCTTGTCGGTCCCGGCCGAGGACTGGT
>DAICYU010000648.1 GCA_027311485.1 Acetobacteraceae bacterium | reverse complement strand
GTCAAAAGCCGCTGTTCTTCGTCCTTCATGTCCGACAGGGCGGCCATGATCGTATTGCTGGTAGCGCGTCCAACCTCGGTGCCGACGATGCCGGCGGCGGCCTGCAAACCTCGATCGCGCCGCACCTGGATCACTTGTGCCAGCTGCTGCAATCGCTGCTGCCAGCCCATCCCAAGCTCATGCAGATGCTGTTGCTGTGTTGGGTTATCGGCCGTCAGACGCTGCAGATTGCCCAGCATGACCGAGGCGTTTTCGACCGCCGAGTCGTACATGGCGATATCGGCGTCGGCACCGGTCAGCAGATAGCCACGCTGGCCGTCCTCAGCCTCCCGCACCGCCATCCCAAGGTTGCGGATCGTGCCGAGGACCTCGTAGGTGTGCATTGTCCAGTCACGTGCCGACCGGGCGGCGTTCAAACGGTCCCAGCTCAGCAGCCCAACCAACCCGATGACCCCGATCAGGACTGCGAATGAGATCAGATGGGCACGCGCAACCAGCCGATGAGACATTTGAGCAGGTTTTCCTGATTACCCGTGAACGCCTGGATCACAGGCTGGCACGAGCACATGACGGCTCCGAGACTGTAGCTGGCGATGATCGCCGGTTCACGTTCGCTGTGCCGTCCTTCCGGCGCGTTGATGCATTGGGCGTTTATCGCTACCGTCCTCGCCATGGCCAGACTTAGCGTAAATTTGAACAAGATCGCGTTGCTCAGGAACTCCCGCCGAACCGGCGTGCCGGATGTCGCGCATTTTGCGCGGCTCGCGCTGCAGTCGGGCGCCAAGGGGCTGACGGTGCATCCCAGGCCCGACGAACGTCACATTCGCGCCGCCGACATCCCCATGCTGGCGGCCCTGATGCGGCCATTGCGGCCCCGGTTTGAGTTCAATATCGAAGGGTACCCCGACGATCGGATGCTGTTCATGCTCAGCGACACCAGGCCCGAGCAGGCAACGCTGGTTCCCGATGCGCCCGACGCGTTCACGTCGGAGGAGGGCTGGCGACTGGATGAGGCGCAAGCGGCGCGAGCAACGCCGGCGATCGCGGCGATGAAGGGGTTCGGCTGCCGCGTCGTCCTGTTTATCGACCCAGATCCGGACGTGGTGGCCCGCGTGCGCAAGGCGGGCGCCGACGGGGTGGAGATCTACACCGGCGATTATGCCGCCGCTTTCCGGGATGGGCGGCACCAGCCGATTCTGGACCGCATAGCCGCAACGGCCGAGGCGGCGCGGGCATCGGGACTGGTGGTCAACGCCGGCCACGACCTGAACCTGCAAAATATCCCGCCGCTGATGCGGGCGGTGCCGTTCCTGGCCGAGGCGTCGATCGGGCATGAACTGACGGCTGACGCGCTTGAACAGGGCTTTGCCGCAACGGTGGCGGCTTATGCCAAGGCGCTTCAGTAGCCGGGCAGTTCGTTCACGCACAGCACGCGCCAGCCATCGTCCGATTTCTCCAGCCGGGTCAGTGACAGGTTCTGAATCGACAGATGCAGGGCATTGTCGGCGCCGATGTCCAGCGCATGCGCGAGCGCGCCGCGAATGGCCCCGCCATGGCTGACGATCACGACATCACGCCCGGCGTGGGTTTCCGCCAGCCGTTCCATGGCCGCACCGACGCGGCCGATGACCTCGACGATGCTTTCGCCGTTCGGCGGCTTTTCATCCCCGGCCAACGGCCAGAACGCGTGCTTGGGATGGGCCAGCTTGGGCGGCAGCTCGGCGTGCGGCAGGCCGTGCCAGTCGCCCAGGGACTGCTCGATCAACGCGGGCTCGATCGCCAGACGCTGCTGTGGATAGCCGTGCGCGAAGATCGCCTCGGCGGTTCGCCGGGTGCGCGACAGCGGCGTCACAATCCATTCGGCCGGGCGCGGCAGGCGCCTGGCCAGGGACCGGTACATCGGCGCCTGCTCCAGCAACGTCGTTTCGCATAGCGGCACGTCCATCACGCCATACAGGTAGGCCCGCGCGTTTTCCGCCACCAAGGCATGGCGGATCAGCCAGAACGAAGTCTCCATCACTCACCGATACTGATAAGGGCGCCGCTCTCCCGCGCCGAACGGAATTGCCGGGCGAACAACAGCGCGGCGCCGGCCATCCAGACGATATTCAGGCCGAAGGCCGCGCCCAGGTGATCCCACCGCACCACGCCCTCGGTCAACACCGCGCGCATACCTTCAAACACGTGGGTGGACGGCAGCAGCAGCGAAATCGGGCGGATCACGGCAGGCAGGACCGATACCGGGTAAAATACCGCCGAAAGCGGCGCGAGGCCGAACAGCGCCGCCCAGGCAAGCGGTTCGGCCCCTGCGCCATGGCGCAGGATCAGTGACACGACCCCGAGTGCGACGGCCCAGCCCATGATCATCAGGTTGGCAAAGAACAGCACCAGCACCGGCCCCAGCGCGAACAGGTTGAACGCGTACAGCGCCCAGGCGATCAGGATCGCAGGTAAGACCCCGGTCAGCATGCGCAGGATCGACATCGCGATCAGTGCCAGCAGCATCTCAAACGGGCGGAGCGGGCTGACGAAGATATGGCCCAGGTTGCGCGACCACATCTCCTCCATGAAGCTGATCGACATGCCCATCTGGCTGCGCAGTGTCACTTCCCACAGCAGGACGCCCCCCAGCAGCGTCGCACCCGCCATCACCGCGGGGCTGCCCATGCGCATGGCCAGGAAGCGGGAGGTGAAGCCCC
>DAICYU010000647.1 GCA_027311485.1 Acetobacteraceae bacterium | reverse complement strand
CCTTCGCCGAGCGCATCACCGGCGGCTATTACCTCAACATCGAGCCGGATCGCGAGCAACTGGCTCGTTACGGGCTGGCAGTTGGCGACTTGCAGGAGGTGATCGGCACAGCGCTGGGCGGTGAGATGGTCACGACGACCGTTGAAGGCCGCGAGCGCTTTGGCGTGACCGTGCGTTACCCGCGCGAGTTGCGCTCCGACCCGCAGCAGATTGCCCACGCCTCGTCACTCGGCGCCCTCATTTCTGAATACATCGACGATCTGCCCTACCAGTCGCAGATCATGTCGATTACCGAGCAGGACTGGCTGACTATGGGGGCGATCAAGCAGGACGAAATCCTGAACGACATTCGCGGCAAGCTCAGCTTCTATCGCGAGTATGAGCGGCATCCCGAGTTCTGGAAGGATGTCACTCACAGCCATAATGAAGGCGACAAAGTCTCCCCCATCCCGCTTGATCGACTTCCGTAATGGATGGAGCGTTGCTCGTTGCGTCCGGTTTGAGCCGCAATTTTCATTCAACGTCCAGTCGCTTCTCCCTGATCGTCGAGAAGTTCACTTTGACAGCCGGGGATTGTCTTGCCGTCATTGGCCCCTCGGGATGCGGTAAGAGCACGCTACTCGGCCTGCTGTCGCTTGCCCTGCGTCCGGACAGCGGCGACCGGCTTTGCGTTACCGGGGTCGACGCGCTGCAGCTCTGGCATGATTCACGGCTGGACCGATTGGCTTCCTTGCGCGCCCATGCGATCGGGTTCGTTCCGCAGACAGCGGCGCTGCTGCCCTTCCTGTCGCTTGCCGCCAATATCGCGCTTCCGCAGCGCATCCGCGGGCGCCCCGACCCTGCCATGGTTGCCGACCTTGCAGACTGGCTAGGAATCAGGGCACTCCTGCATCGCCCGCCCGGGAAGGTGTCTGTGGGACAGCGCCAGCGTGCCGCCGTGGCCCGCGCCTTATCGACCCGGCCGCCGATTGTCCTGGCGGATGAACCAACCGCGTCAGTGCATCCAGGGCAGGCGATGGAGATTCTCTCGCGGCTGAAGAAATTTGCGGCCGAAACCCAGGCGGGTATCGTCGTCACGACGCATGACCGCACGCGCGCGCAGTCGGCGGGGTTTCAGATCGTCGAATGCGACATGGACGATGCCGCCGGCCTGACCCGCCTCAGGTGGCCGGCATGATCGGGCGGCGTGCCGGTACCTGGCGGTCCGTTCTCAGTCTGAGCATCGCCGACCTGTGGGGCGAACGTGTGCTGGCCATCTGCACGATTTTGGCCCTCGCCGCGGTCATGGCGCCGTTGATCGTTCTGGCCGGCCTGCGCGTCGGGCTCTTTGAGGGCTTGCGCCAGACATTGCTGGATAACCCGCACAGCCGGGAAATCGTAACGATTTCCAATCGCCATTTCACGCCGGCATTTCTGCAGTCGCTCCGATCGCGGCAGGACGTCGCTTTCCTCGGGGAGAAGACCCGGACGCTGGCCGCGTCCTTGCTGGTGGAGCAACCGGGCCGGCGTGGGGACGGCATTTGGATCGAACTGATCCCGACAGGCGCCGGCGATCCACTGCTTCCCGAGCCGATGTGGCTGGGACCGGAAACGCCGCCCGGCACCGTTGTGCTGTCAGCTGCGGCCGGTGCACGCCTGCACGCGGAACCCGGCCAGGTGCTGGTGGGGCGGCTCGGGCGCACGATCGACGGGGCGAAGCAAAGTATCGAGTTGCCGCTGCGCGTCCACGCGATCGCGCCCCCATCGTCATTCGATCGCGATGCCGCGTTCGTTCCGCTTTCGCTGGCCGTGTTCACTGAGAAGTATCGTGAACCCGATGTCGTCGCGGCGATCGGGCTTGAGGCTTTGGGCGTTGTTACATCGTCGGATTTCGCGGGCTTTCGTGTCTATGCCCGCCGGCTGGAAGACGTTCCGGCCCTGGATGCCAGCCTGCGAACGCAGGGGATCGACGTGGTATCGCATGCCGCGGATGTGGCGAATATTCTCAGGATCGATCGTAGCCTCGGGCTGTTGTTTTCGATCGTTGCCGGCCTGGGGGGCTCCGGCTTCATGATCTCCCTCGGTGCCGGGTTCTGGGCCAGCGTTGACCGAAAACGGGTCCATCTGGCTTTGCTTCGGTTTCTTGGCCTCAGCGCGGCGGCACTGAGCCTGCTTCCGGTCCTGCAAGCTGTATTGCTGGCACTGGCCGGAGCATCACTTGCCGTCGCCGGAGCATTCGGTGTCGCCGCGTTGATCAATGGCGCCTTTGCCGGCGTGCTGGCGATAGACCGACCCTTATGTGTGATCAACGGACCGATCACGGCGGGTGCCGTCCTGGTCGCGATTGGTGGTGCCGGCGTGGTGGCCAGTATCGCGGGCTATCGCGCCTCTCGGGTCGAGCCTTGGGAAGGGGTGACGCCACCATGAAGGCACTCTTGCCGATCCTGTTGCTTCTTTGCCTGAACGCCCCGGCCCGTGCGGCGAACTGGGCGGAGAAACGGTACGATCCCCACCCCGACCCGGCCGGGGACGACCTTGTTCTGCCGCTGCCCTGTGGCGGCGCGATGGCGTTCCGCCCGGTCGATATTGCCGTCGGCAGCGGTCCGTTGGACGACCATGCAGCGCCGCTGGGCGATCCGAACGCCTCCCGTGGATATTCCGACTATCGCAGGACCGCCTTTCTCTCGGCTCCATTCACCGGTGAGCAGGGCGCGAGACGCTACTA